>JACAEL010000007.1 GCA_013388835.1 Candidatus Thorarchaeota archaeon
CGTCCGAACCGTGCATGGTCAACACATATGGCGCTCCAGAGACCTCTCGCGCCATGTAGGCTGACATTGCGTGTGGTATTGCATAGTGAACGTGGTACAAGTCGAGTCTGGAGCTGTTGGTCACCTTGAGCATCTTGGATGCCAGGCAGAAGGTGTATGGAACTCCAATGTCTTCGAACAGCGGGTAGTCCAGATTGTCCACCAAGTCGACATACACCCTGCTGTGTTCCTCCCACATCAACGAGAAGGGGCGCTTGTACGTGATGAAGTGTATTTCATGGCCACGGTCGGCAAGGTGTTGACCAAGCCTGGTGGCAAGATAGCCCGATCCACCTAGAGAGGGAAAGAGGTTAACGCCTATCTTCAATGGACTCGCCAGACGAAGTTCTGTCTGGCGAGTTAAAAGAACGGTGGTTGAGACAAAGATTGATTAGCTGCCGACATGAGAGGTGTTCAGAATGAGTCCAGCTGAAGAGGAGTCACTGCTTGTCATTGCAGCCCATCCTGACGATGAATGCCTGGGCGCAGGAGGTACAATAGCCAAGCATGTGGCTCAGGGCACCCCGGTCGATGTGTTGTGTCTCACGGGCAACGAAGTGAGGAATCGTGAGCTGAGGGCTGCCTGCAGACGACTGGGTGTCCGCAAGACCTTTGTCAGCAGTAGAGACGACTTTGGCATCGACCTGACCGCCAGAGATCAGGTGGTCAGTGTGATCTTGGAGAGTCGTCCCGCAGCAGTCATCACGCACTCCTCCGACGACTACAATCACAATCATGTCCTCTGTTCCCAAGTCGTGACTCAGGCCATTGAGTGGGCCTCGCATGTGACTCTGCATGACGATGCCCACAGGGTCGGACGGGTGTATTTCATGGAGGTGAACTCAATCATGAGTCACCCTCACGTACTGATAGACATCACTGAATACTATCAGACTGCTGTCGCTGCTCTTCAGGAACACGCTTCTCAGATTACCAAGGCAGAGGGTTTCTACCCGAGGCTGTATGATGCACGTACAAGACTGCGCGGCGTTCAAGGCGCCTGTGAGAGAGCGGAAGCGTTCATGATGACACTGCCTGAGCACGCAGGTCCGTTCTACCCACGTAACACGTCACGGAGTCTACTCGGTCTCTGAGCCCACCTTTTTCTTGCGCGCAGCGAGGAGTGCCTTCAGCTCACCCATCATGCCGCCACCAGTGGGTGTTGATGTTGCTGCCTTTGGTGCAGCTGCTACAGGTGCCTTTGCAATGGCCGGACCGGCCTCAGCCGGGCTCATGTCCGCACCTGGCGAGGGGGCAACTCCTCTGGAAACCCTGCTCTCCAGAGAACTCACCTTTGCCTCAAGTGACTGCAGCTGACTCTGAATCCCTGCGACCTTTGACTCAATCTGGCCCATGGCTTCGACCATCTTCATGGTTATGGTAGTGACTACATCTCCAAGCCCACGAAGCTTCTCTTCCGTAGGGTCCTTGAGGGCCCACTCGAACTCGTCCTTGATTGCTGCTTCCAGGTCGTCATCGTCACCCATGTTTCTGGCCTCTGTTCTAGTTGACACTTGCTCATACTTGCTATAAAGATTGTCCGTTCGGAGAATGCTGCATCGCCCGCGTGCCCCTCTAGATATACTGCAACACTCCCTGAACAGCGGTGGCTGTTCTTGGCTTTGAACCTACTCATGGTGTTCTCCTGAGAGCAACTCTTCCATGACCGTCAGCAGCTGCTCGGCCGGTAGTACGTGAAACGACCGTCCCCGTGAACAAAGCGGATATGGAGTCTGCTGTCAGTGACAGTCTTTCGCATACTCGGCGTATGTCATAGTCCTAGGCGTGTGCTGGTTCAAGACCGAGCTGGAGCGCAATGCCTCTCAGGACACGCTCTTCACTGCCGCAGTCACCAGTCGTTTTGCGGTCTCAAGAATGTGGTCCACATTCTCATCTCGCTGAGCCTCGCATGTGATTCGGATGACTGGTTCAGTTCCCGAAGGCCGCACCAAGACCCAGCCGTCTCTCATGAAGACCGCAAGACCGTCAACGGTGAGTACCTTCGTTACCTGTTTCATACCTGCAGGAAGCTCCTCTCTTAGATGGGCCATTACTGACTCCTTTCTCTCGTTTGGACACGCGACCTTTGTCTTTCGCAGTGGATAGACCGGAATCTCCGATATCAGCGCGCCGAAGCTCTTGCCTGTCTTTGCCATGAGCTCGAGGACTCTGCACACGGTCAGGAATGGTTCCGGTGCGAGATGAAAGTCTGGGAATATGAAGACCCCACAGGCCTCACCACCAAACGAGGCTCCCTCCTCCTTGATCCTGATGGCCACTTGAATATCGCCGACGGGAGTCCGTACCACTTTTCCCCCGCTCCGCTCAACAGTCATGTCCAGCACTTGGGAACTGTCGACTGTGGTCACGGTGAGCTTGTGGGGGCTATTGCTAATGGCCTCCCTCGCCAGGAGCGCAATGATCCTGTCACCACGGATGACCTCTCCTGACTCGGTCACAAAGACCACCCTGTCAGAGTCACCATCATGTGCAACTCCCAAGTCTGCGCCTGCACTCTTCACCATGGCGACCAAGTCCCCGAGCGACTCCTCGTCAGGCTCGGAGCGTCGGCCAGGAAAGTGTCCGTCGAGCTGTGCATTAATGCTGAGGACCTTGCAGCCAAGCTTCTGTAGCAAGTAGGGTGTCATGACGCAGGCCGCTCCGTTGCCCGGGTCGACCACAACTCTGAAGTTCTTGGACCTGACGAGTCCCGCATCGCATCTCTCCAGCAGGGCGGCTATATGCTCAGAGACTGCACTCCCAGTAGACGAGAGTGTACCCAGTTGATTCCACTCTGCTACTTTGAAACTCCTCTCGGCAAACAGCTGTTCGAGTGTCGCCTCTTGTTCGGGCGTGTACCCCATTCCGTCCGGCCCCCAGAACTTCACCCCCGTATACTCTGGAGGGTTGTGGGATGCGGTCACCATGACTCCCGCTTCGAAACCGCCCTTCTTGGTCATGAACGCGAGGGTCGGTGTCGGAACGATACCCGCCCTGACAACGTTCACTCCCGTCGACATTATGCCGGCCACCAAAGCGTCTGCTATCATCTCTCCTGTGGTTCGTGCATCCTGAGCCACCAGCACACGGCCTGAACGAAGATAGGTGCCGAGTGCCTTACCAAGATTTAGCGCATCCTCTACGTCAAAGTCGGTGCCGTAGACCTTTCTCACGCCAGTCGTACCGAACAGCTTGCCGGCCATGTTGCTCGTTCTGGCTCTGACCCAAAGGGTGAGAAAAACCTAGTGCCGTGGCGAGTTCGAATCAGAATCACTCTGAGTGGCTCAATCTCGGCAGATTCAATAGGTGCACTCCAGACTGAGTGGAAAGGTGACGTGAATGGAAAGAGGCTACTCCGTTCCCCTCTCAAGTCCACTGTACTCGAGACCTCCGTATCACTATGACGGTGCCAAGATATTCCTCGCGCTGTTCTATGCGTCTGAAGACACAGTCAGGGAGCTGCTTCCTCCTCCGCTCAAGCCATCAGACATGAGGCTAATGGGCGTGATGTTTGGTGAACAGCCGTGCAGAGAGACCGGCCGCTTCATGGAGTCTGGAGTCCTAATCCAGTGCCTGTATCCCAACCCCGATACCGGACAGGACGAGGTTGGCGTATACTTCTCTCACAACTACGGGGACACAGACGTTTCACTGGTCTCAGGGAGAGAGATCTGGGGGTATCCGAGGAAACTGGGAGTCACTACGATGGAGTGGTCCGGTGACACTCTTGAGGCGAAGACAGTGCGAGATGGCATCACAGTCTTGCGTGCCAAGTGCACCTTCAATGAGGATGGGGAGTGGATTGACAGTGGTCCCAACATCAATGTCAAGATGATACCGAGCGTTGATGGCAAGGGGCATGACATTGCTGCAATCACGGCAGCCCATCTGACGTATGATGTGAAGGCCGGCAGGTCTGGTGAGGTGGAGATTGAATTGCGCAGCGGCCCGCATGATGACCTGAGCATGATCGAAATAGAGAGCACAATGATAGGTCTCTTCTTTGAGACCGACATTGTCGTTCCCCCGGGGAGAGTCGTCGCACGACTTGATGCACACACCTCATGAGTGCCCGTCTAGAGATACTCTGACGCCTCTTTCTGAGCAAGTCGTAGTCCTGCACTGTAAGAGTTCTGATTGGTCGACTTCCAGCAGATGAGAGAGTAGACTACGAGGACCACGTATGCCGCAACTGGATGAATGAGTATCCCGACCAAGAGCATCGACGCGAGTCCAGCCATGCCGATGACTCCCGGTAGCATCTGAGCCCGAAGAATCGACCAGCCACGAATCGGCATCTGGACCGCCGACCCCCGCTGTCTCAAGAACATCCGTTCTGCTCTGAAGTCGCCACCTATAGCCGCGGCATTCGCAGCAATGGCGCCCGAGGCGAGGTTTGTGAAGACAGCCGCTACTACGATGAGAGGCGCAAACACGAGGAGCGTCGGTTCAATTATGACAACAAGAGTCGTCACAGCGATACTGGCGACCGACGCAAATGGGACGGCACTGTAGACCTTGCCCTTGACATAGTCGCTCATATTTGCAGCGGCAAGCTGCAGATTCATGATGTTCTTTCCCTCGTAGACAGTCTCATAGCCTGCGAAGTACAGACCATATGCTGTGACGAACGGTATGATGGTCGCGACCACGAGGAATGGGATGAATGGCTGAAATCTGGTGCCACTCGCTCCAAAGACAGGGATGAAGAGAAACACAACGTAGCGTAGAGGTCCCATCAGGTAGTTGGCGAACACCCTCGCCTCTCTGCGAATGTTGGTTATGTTGTACCAAATGGACACACTGATGGTGGAGTTGAATCTGAATCCGGGGATAGAACGCGGCTCCCATGTGGGGTGTTTGACAACAACCTCCTTCTTTGAGGTCCGGACCGATTCCGTGGCCAGCCAACCACTGTAGTGTGCCACCTCGCTGACATATCCATTGGCATACACCAGAGCGCACGCGATTGCCCAGAAGATAATGCCTGCGAGCATCTCCTGAGCTGAGAAGGTGTATCCCACAAGGACTCCCAGTGAAACTCTACTGACAATACCTCCCGGTGTCAACTCCGAACTGAATCCCAGTCTCTCGGCAAGGGCGAAGAGCCACTCGAAGAACACGACACTCCCTTCCCCGCTGTAGAAGGTGTAGTAGTACACGAAGGTGCCGAGTATCGCTGCTGAGGTGCCTATGAAATAGCCCACCTGCTTCAGTCTCCTGCGTCCAGCGACAATCCTTGAGAATCCCAGTCCGAGAAGACCACCCGCGGATGTTCCTATTGTGAGAAGCGCGAGAAAGAGCAGGATGAATGCAGGTGCAGACAGAAGTGCCAGAGGGCTCGTCGAAACCAAACTCAGGCCCACGAAGACAGGGGTAATGAAGACAAGCCAGAACACAGAGCTGTAGAGAGTGATGAGAATCGCCTTCTCCATGAACAGGACACGCATTCTCAGGGGCATGATTAGCATGTACTCCATTCTCTTGCTGTTTCCAACCGTGGTTGCGGAGAGCATTATTGAACCGAGGAAAGAGAACAGTAGAATGGCGTTGAAGAGAGCTGCACCTATTCCCAGATTCGCTGCTATTATTTCAGAGAAGAGTCCCCATCCAATGACACGAGCTACATTTACGGTCATCCACGCGATGGCTGGTGCAATCACAAGTGCGGCGATTACGAATGTCATTCTGCGGACAATACTCTTCTGCTTCGTGCGACTTCCCTTTGCACCTCTGACACGAAAGCTCTGGAGCACGTCAAGCCTCAGCAGCAGGACTAGGTCTTCGAGCATCAGTCAGACCCACCGACCTGGCTCAAGTACTGCGTTATGAGCTGCATGTCTGGTCCTCCAGTGAGCTGCAGAAAGATCTGTTCAAGACTTCCCTGGTCCGCAGCTCTCTCCCGGAGCTCCGCCATGGTGCCTTCCGCCACCATCACTCCGCCACTGATGATACCAATCCTGTCCGCCATCTGTTCCGCAATCTCGAGAATGTGAGTGGACATGAGGATGGACGCTCCCCTCTCTCGCAGACCATTCAATATGCTCTTGATAGTGGCCGCTCCTCTTGGGTCGATACCGGCTTGTACCTCGTCAAGTACCAGCACACTTGGGCGGTGAATCAGGGCTGCCACAAGGCTGACCTTCCGTGACATTCCCTTCGAGTAGGTCTCAATCAGGTCATCACTGGCATCCATGATGTCGAGCAGCTTCAGCAGCTCCTCTATCTCTTGGTCACGCTTGGGCCCCCTCGGAATTCGCCAGATGTCGCTGACATAGTTGGCGTACTCCCAGCCCGTGAGACGCTCGGGCAGGACGGGCTCCTCGGGGACGTACCCCATCACTCGCTTTGCATCCACTATGTTGGTCCGCAGATCATGACCCGCAATCCTTGCGGTTCCAGCGGTCGGTCGCAGGAGTCCCAAGAGCATCCTCATGGTCGTTGACTTGCCTGAACCATTGGGCCCCAGCAGTGCATATATCTGACCGGGTTCGACTCGGAAAGACAGATTATTCACTGCAACAAACTCATTGAACTTCTTGGTCAGTCCTACGGCCTCTATCATGTCAACCATGGACTCACACCAGAGCATGACATTTATGCCTTCGGTTCGATGCGGCGAGTCGTGGATAACAATGTCATCCGAGATACACTCGTTGACTGAGAATGACCAGTTTGTGGTCAGTGCACCGGGGAGAGTGTGTCTATTCGGAGAACACAGTGACTACTTGGGCCTGGATGTGATAGCTGCGGCCATTGATCGCTACGTGACCATTGTCTGCAAGCCCAGAAGAGACCCGCTGATATCCGTAGGATATCCTGACCTAGCAGAATCAGATGAGTTCGCCATCGACCAGGAAGTCGAATACAGACACAGACGAGACTACCTCCGAAGCGCTTTCAACGTCTTGGCAAGGAGAGGTATGCGACCACTGGGCGGGGCAGAACTCATCGTGACCGGGGACCTTCCCATTGCATCGGGCCTGTCAAGTTCCTCGGCACTGACAGTGGCTGCAGTACACACCGTGGCCGCTCTAGCACACGAGACCCTTGGTCCCAGAGATGCAGCCCTTCTTGCATACGAGGCGGAAGTGAGAGAGTTCGGTGAGAGCGGTGGCACGATGGACCACATGGCCTCAGCATACGGTGGCATAGTCCATGTTGAGATGGTACCAGATGGGGTGACGTCTCGTCTGCCTGCGAAGATTGACGGGATTGTCATTGGCGACTCACTTGAGCGAAAAGAGGATACAGTTGGGGACCTGCGTAGAATCAGGGCTATTGTTGAGAGCGAGTACCGGGTCCTTGCAGGTATGATCAAAGACTTCGATCAACGTACCACGCCTTTGAGCATTGTATATGGTACGTGTCATTCCAGACCGAGCGCGGAACGGAGAATGGCTGAGGCGACTCTTAGGAACAGGGACCTGACAGCCGATGCCCTCACTCTCTTGAGCTCAGAGTTCCCTGACCCGCACAGACTGGGCGAGATGCTTGATGAGCACCACAGGATACTCCGAGATGACCTAGAGCGGTCCACTCCGAAGATCGAACGACTCATACGGGCTGCAAAGGACGCGGGAGCACTAGGATGCAAGATTAATGGGAGTGGCGGAGGTGGAACGATGATGGCTTATGCGCCGGGACGCGAGGAGGACGTAGCAACCGCAATTGAACGGGCAGGCGGAAAGGCACACTGTGTTGGACTGGGCAAAGGCGCTTCGGTGCAATTCAAGTTATGACAAGTGTCGCCTCTCATGACTTGGACAGCGTGCAGCGGAGACTCGAGTCACGTGTGCAGATGGAATGATGCATCGTGTCGCAGGATGAACGGTCTGCTCTCTTCAGACAGCTGGCAGTTGTCGCTTCAATCAGTTGCTGCGAGTGCTCCTTGTGGCTTGTGGCAACGCGTATGGAGCCTCTCGTGCGCTGGCTCTCCACTTGCGTACACTAGGTGTAGAGTCCACAGTATTCCGCACTTAGCGGGTAATTGCATTCCAACGTGTTTCAGGTCTATGCGACCTGACTCAGCTCTCGCATCCTTCGTTCCACGACCTGGAGCGTTTCCGCCTTGAGCTTGGACGCTTCCGATATGATTCTCTCGACCTCCGCCGCCATCTCAGTCGTGAACCCTCGGTCCCGGATGTTTCCAAGGTTGATACGCACGTTGAGCGCAGCACCTTCGATTGCGGCCATCAGTGCGTGTGCGGCGACGCCAGCATCTGTTATCGCATTGGCATTGCCTTTCTCGGCGGCAACCCTTGCACCGTGCATCGCCTTGAGAGAGTGTCTCATTGTGTCGAGTGGCACCTGTGCGGCATGCTTGGTCGCCTCCTCCAGCACCTGGGCCTTCTTCTTCCTGTCCTCCTCGGATTCCTCTGGGAGCCGAAATGCGGCCATCACTGAGTCAAATGCTGCAGAGTCCAGCTCAACGTTCTCCATGAGCTTGCCTCTGTCCACTTCTGCAGCATGCCTGACCTCTAGCATCTCCTCTTTCACTGCGGCAAACTTGCGTCCTGTCAGTGACAGTCCGGTGACCATGCAGACCAGTCCCGCACCGAACGAACCCATTGCAGCTGCGACGCTACCCCCTCCGGGGGTCGCACGGGCCCTGCGCACCTCATCACCGAACTCTATGAGCGACATCTCTGTGAATGTCTTTGCAGTTGGGTCCTGCGCTCCGCCCATATAGTACAGGTCAAGAATCATCGACTCCTCAAGTCGCTCGGGCTGCACGTAGTACTTGAATGCGTCAAGGATGGCAAACAGGGGTATCATGCCAACAATCTCGGTCTCCACGACCGTTGCACCATACCTGCGAGCCTCGGTCCGTACCGCCTCCAGCACTTGATGTATCCTTGTTCGTCGAGGATGAGTGAGGTTCAGTGAGACCTGTACCATCCCCTTCTTTGGCAGGTCAAGACCAATGCCCTGAACATGCACGAAGCCGCCAGTCGTTGCCCGCACTGCGTCTGCGCACTCCTTTGCAACTCGCACATCTGTCGTGTTGAGGTTGCAGTTGAAGGCGATTAGGAAGTTCCGCGCACCTGTCGCTGTGCAGCCTGCGGTCGGGTGGATCTTCTTAGGCCCATAGTCTGGATCCTTGGTGGGGTCCATACCTATCAGCTCACGAAGACGTTCGAACTCTCCCTCGCGGATGTTTGGCAGGTCGACACGGTCAGGTCGCGTTGCAGACTTGGCGTAGAGAAAGACGGGGACACCACAGCGCGTCGAGAACTCCTGAGCGAACTCCTTTGACAGCTCTATGCACTCACCGATGGTCACACCGTGCAGTGGAATGAATGGGACAACGTCCACTGCGCCCATCCGCGGGTGTGCACCCTGATGCTTGTTCAGGTCGATGCTCTGCACGGCCAGCTCTGACGCCTTGAGAGCAGCCTCCTTGACTCTCAACGGCTCTCCGATGAACGTGAACACGGAGCGGTTGTGGTCGCTGTCATACTCGACATCCAAGAGACGAACGCCCTCGACACTCTTTATGGCCTCAGCAAGGGCATCAATGACGTCTTTTCTTCTGCCTTCAGAGAAGTTGGGCACACACTCGACTATTCGCACGTTATGTCACTGCGGCGGCTCCCAATCTTCCAACAGAAAAGCGTTTGGGCATGAGTGTCAGCTGACATAGGAGCCGTAATCGAGGGCATCTGCCGTCAACACGTTTGTCTGCGCGAGCTGGAATGAGTAGGCTGCAAGAACATTTCTCAGGAGCATGGTTATCGTCATCGGTCCGACACCCCCGGGCACAGGGCTCACCAGCATGGCCTTGCACTTCACTGCCTCGAAGTCGCAGTCACCATGCGGAGTGGCGACGTCAATCACAATTGCCCCTTCCTTCACCATGTCGGCAGTTATGAAGAACGGGTCTTGCGGCGACTTCCGCCGTCCAATGGCAGTTATCAGCACATCTGCTTGACGAGTGAATGACGCGAGGTCTTTTGTGTGAGAGTGGCAGACGGTCACGGTGAAATTGCGATTAAGGAGCAGCATCACCAGTGGCTTTCCCACTATTGTGGAACGATTCACTACTACCGCGTGCTTGCCCGAGAAGTTCTGTCCAAGCGAGTCCAACATTGTGACAATGCCCTGAGGTGTGGCGGCGCTCAGCAACTCGCCACCGTAGAAGAGCCGGTATATGTTCTTGGGCGAGAAACCGTCCACGTCCTTGATGGGATCAATGGCACTGATTATGCTCTCTTCGCTGATGTGTCTGGGAAGCGGCAGCTGCACAAGAATGCCATGCACCTTGGGGTCTTGGTTCAGACGTTGGATTAGGTTAAGGAGCTGCGCCTGCGTTGTATCCACCGGCAGTTCGTGGCTCTCCGACAGAATCCCTGCCTTGCCACAAGCTTTGTGCTTCATTCTCACATACATCTTTGAGCCCGGGTCTTCACCAACGATGACGGTCGCCAGCTTGGGCATTATGCCGTGCATCTCAGCTAGCTGACGAACCTCAGCAGCGATATGCTCACGAATCCGGTCGCCAAGTTCTTTGCCATCCAGAATGTGGTCGTGACAGAAGTCCTCGGGCCGTATCTGCGACTCGGTCATCGGTTGTACCTCCTAGAAGACCCCAAATATGTTGCCATCCTCGTCGATTCCCATGCCCTCAGCGGCAGGCTCCTTTGGCAGTCCCGGCATCAGCATCACATCTCCCATGATCACTACCACAAAGCCCGCCCCTGCGCTGACTTCCACATCACGAACGAAGACATGGAATCCTCTCGGTCGGCCTTTGAGTCTTGGGTTGTCAGAGAGTGAGAACTGGGTCTTGGCAATGCAGACTGGCAGTTCACCGTATCCACGCTTCTGTAGAGAGCGAATTGATGCCTCCGCTTCCTCGGAGTACGTCACTCCGTCAG
Organism: Candidatus Thorarchaeota archaeon; assembly: GCA_013388835.1. NCBI lineage: Archaea > Promethearchaeati > Candidatus Thorarchaeota > Candidatus Thorarchaeota archaeon. Next base: position 10,920 of record JACAEL010000007.1, read on the forward strand.
CCCCGTAGATGTCCATTGCCACTCTCTCAATCTTCGTCCGCAGGTTGTCCTTCAGTTCGTAGGTCCTCTTGAGATGAGGCTCTGTGCCCATTGCATCTAGGACTGCCTTTGCAAGGGCCAAGCCCCCCTCTCCACCTCTTGAATAGACTTCGGACGTTTCCACCCTCCACCCTTTGTCCGCGCAGAGCCGCCTGACAATATCCAGTTCTTCAGAGGTGTCCTGTGGAAACCTGTTCAGTGCTATCACCACGGGTAGTCCGAAACTCGTGATGTTCTCCATGTGTTTCTCCAGATTCGGGAAGCCTGCCTCGATACTTCCGTCACCATGTTCTTTCAGGGCACGGACAGAAGTCACAAGGACCACAGCATCAACAGTAAAGTCCCCAACACGCGAGGCAAGGTCTATGAACTTCTCGGCACCCAGGTCTGCGCCGAAGCCGGTTTCGACCACAACGTAGTCAAAGAGCCGCAGTGCGAGGTCAGTCGCAATGACGGAGTTGGTTCCGTGGGCGATGTTGGCAAATGGACCTGCATGGATTATCGCCGGAGTACCCTCTGAGGTCTGCACCAGATTCGGCATGAGCGCGTCAGTGAGAAGAACGGCCATTGCTCCCTCGGCTTTCAGGTCGCCTGCTGTTATCTCCTTCCTGTCACCACGCGCCACGACGATTCTTGCCAGGCGTGCCCTCAGATCCTCGTAGTCTGTTGCAAGTGCTAGGATTGCCATTATCTCCGAGGCGGCGGTTATGACATACCTGTCCTCGCGCGGGTAACCGTTTGCCTTGCCACCGAGTCCCACTATCACTTCTCGAAGCGCGCGGTCGTTCATGTCGACAGTCCGAGGCCACGATATCCTCCTGACATCGATACCAAGTGCGTTGCCTTGATGTACATGGTTGTCAATCATTGCGGAGAGGAGATTGTGTGCTGCACTGACAGCGGGAAAGTCTCCTGTGAAGAGCAGATTGATTCGCTCCGAAGGCAGGACCTGCGACTTGCCACCTCCAGCGGCTCCTCCCTTGACTCCAAAGACTGGACCCAGAGATGGCTCACGCAATGTCACGACTGCGCGGTGCCCCATCCGATTCAGCGCCATAGAGAGGCCTATCGAGTTGGTGGTCTTGCCCTCTCCCGCAGGTGTAGGCGTGGTAGCTGTGACAAGAATGAGCTTTGCCCGTCTCTCGCCCAAGGTCTTTCTGATGCCCAAGTTGATCTTTGCCATGTACTTGCCGTAGGGTTCCAGATACTCGACAGGGATTCCTGCTCGCTTCGCCACGTCATATATCGGTATCATTTGACCATCAGTCCTTCTGCGCACAGTCGCTCTCACGCCTGTTGCTTCGTCCTTTGCGCACAGAGAGCCCGTCTGAAGAAAAACCCTTTGTGTTGTAGCAGTCCCCGCCCGGTCTTGGACTCAGAAGCGAAGACACTTCGTCACTTCGGTGGCTGTCGAATTGTGTCCCACATCAGCACACAACCATATTAGGGGGACTGGGAGCAGATAGCGGAGAGGTGACACTTTGAATGACACGTGACCTCATTGTTGTTGGTGGCGGCCCGGCTGGGTCTGCATGTGCGCGGACCGGGGCAAAGGCTGGACTGGACGTGCTTGTGATTGAGAAGCAGCCGCATCCCCGGCGAAAGGTATGCGCTGGCGGCTTCAGAAGTGGTCTTGTAGACTTGTTGGACTTTGAACTCAGTCCTGCAATCGAACGCATTTCTTGTGGAGCGCACCTCTACGCTCCGTCGGGCACCAAGGTCGTCTGCACCAAAGACATGACCACGGGCTATACTGCCAAGAGAAGCGTCTTGGACCACTTTCTGCTGAAGAAGGCAGAGGAGGCCGGGGCTGAAGTCACGTCTGGTGTGGAGGTCATCGATGTCACAGAGAGCAGCGAGGCAGTCACTGTACACTGCAGCGATGGTACCTCTCACGCAGGCAAGTATGTTGTCGGAGCTGATGGCGTAAACAGCAGAATCGCTAGAGCCAGCGGCATCAAGCGGCAGTGGCGTGACGACGAGATAGGGCTGTGTATCGAGGCAGGCGTACCCATGGACCAGTCTGAGATACTGAGGATAACCCACGGTCCGTATGATGATGACCGTGTGTGCATAGAGATCTTCTTTGGCGGGCTCCAGCACGGCTACGGGTGGTGTTTTCCCAAGAAGGACGAGGTGAGCATGGGCCTGGGCTGTCTGATGCCATTTGCTGGGGGTCTGAAGGCAGCTTGGGCTCGATTCATCCAGAAGTTTGAAGAGCGTAATGGCGTAAAGCTTGACCTCTCCACTCAGAGTGCCATGCGGGTGCCACTGAAGGGACCTATCAAGAACACCATCACAAAGAGAGTGATGCTTGTTGGTGATGCTGGAGGCTTTGTCTCTGCTGCAACAGGAGAGGGCATCTACTATGCCATTGCCAGCGGTCAGATGGCCGCCCAGACAGCAGCAGACATCATCCACGGACAGGCCTCAGGAACGCATGAGTACCAGACACGCTGGAAGAACACAATAGGCAGACAGCTCGACGTGTCCAACTTTCTGGCAGGCCTGCTCTTCAACTCAGAGAAGAACATGGAGCTGGTCATCCAGATGGCGGCTCGCGACGATGTGATTAGGGGTCACATGACCGACCTCATCTCGGGGCTGAGACCGTACAGTGAGCTCAGGAACTCAATAATGAAGCGTGTGCTTGCGAAACATGCGAGAACTGGGATTAGTCTACTCAGGTAGAAGGATGCAGTCACACGCATAGCATGCCTTATTAGCAACCAAGCTGACGAACCGGAACAAAAGCCGATATGGAGCGAGATGTGCTGTGCAGCCAAAGTCAATCACAGCTGTTGGACTGGTCCTCGCAGTCGTGCTTGCAGGAACTGCAGGCGGTATCGTAATCCTTCAGATGCAAGCAAGCGGCCCAACCAACGGAAACACCACGACGACCACAACCACCACGACAACCACGACACTCAAGATTATTCTTGAGGACACGGACCTACTCCAGTATGAATTCAAAGTGCCAGACTGGGTATTCCTTGGCATCGATGGCCTAAACCACTCAATCTCCGACTATGCCGGCAAGTTCCTGATACTGGACTTCTTCGCCACTTGGTGTGGCTACTGCAAGCTGCAGAATGCCGACATGGTCCAAGTGTACAACACATACACAAGAGATCAGCTTGACATAATGCACATCACTATCGCTCTCTCTGACACAGTCGAGATGCTTGAGGACTATGTTGCCGAGTACGGAATCACATGGGCGTGCGTCTTTGGCACGGACGATGTCGCTGCAGACTATATCGGAGTCCGATACATACCCACCATCGCGATAATCGACGGTCAAGGTATGCTCAGATGGAAGCACGTTGGCTGGTGGACGTTTGACGAGATGAACCCGGTAATCAGTAATCTCATGGGAGTATGAAGCAGTCTGATGTTCATAGAACAGCTTGTTGAAGTGTCTGCAGTGTTCTTCACCGGTCTATATGTGGCAGTGTCCCCATGCCTGTTTCCGCTACTGCCTCTCTTCCTGATACGAAGTCTTCAGTCGGAGGATAGCAGAAAGAAGAGCCTCATGGTCACCTCAGCATTGGTGTTGGGCATAGTCAGTTCCTTGGTCGTGTTCATGTTGATTTCGAACTACATAGGGCTGCTGCTGATGAACTACTATGCATACATAAGTGCGGTCCTCGGATTGGCCATTGCCTTCACCGGGATACTGACCATGTCCAGCAGACTCAGGGAAATACTGCGAGTCGGCAGGCTGTCCATGTCCGACCCCGGAACACCCTCCACTCTGGCAGGCGTCTTCTCGATAGGTTTTGGTTACTCGTTGCTGGCAGCTCCATGTGCACTGCCTGCAGTGTTCTCCCTCTCGTTTGTATTTGCGACGCAGACCAATGCACTTGTCCTTCTTCTCATGTATGTGGGTCTAGCAGTGGGTGTGGCAGTACCTTACCTTGCACTCGCACTTGTCACTGGTGAAGCAAGAATGGTCATGGCCAGCAGAATCTCCAGTCAGGCGAGGAAGATTGAGATTCTTGCGGGTGTGTTGCTCGTAATCGTCGGGGTCTGGCTGATGCTGCCATGGGTCGAGTCCGTTCTTGCCGACTAGCGACAGTCCCTCTGGTCATCTCTTGTCCCTCACCTGATGAGCCGCAAGAACAGGACTCTTGCATAGGTGGTCATGCCATGTCACCTCACGGCCGGGAATGACACACATGGTGGCTTTCATTGTCTGTACTCGTACGAGTCAGGCAACGTTGTTGCCTCTGCCGACTCTGGACATGGCTTCTGCAACAGACTCCGGAAAGAGACAATTCCTATAAGTTTGCGAAGCGCAAGGACAAAGCTGTGGTGATCTCGTTGAGATATGGAAGTAGGTTAGTTACAGTACTGGCCTTCAGCCTTCTGCTCATCATGGTTTCTGCGCCCGTGAGACCTTCGACGGCCTTTGCCAGCGATGGTGTCAACCAAGTGTCTTATGCGGGCGTATTACCTGGTGACATGATCATACTTGGGACTCCCGGCTCGTTCTTCGACTACCTGATTCCCGGGGCATACTCGCACTCGGTCATATACTGTGGTCTTGTTCAGGCAGGTGAGTCTGTGTGGGACCGGACCAACAAGGTCTGGATGAGCGTGGGGACTCCGTATGTCATTCACTCCACAAAGAGCGATGTGCAGGGTAACGGACTGGGATTTGACACATGGGCGACAGCTGTGAACGCGCACGCGGAAGACGCCCTTGTCTTGAGAGTGATGAAGCCCGGTGGCGTGCCGCTCACATCGGCGGAGCGTTCTTCAATAGTGGCGTTTCTGAAGTCACAGTTGACTGGTGGGACAGACGGATACCCAGTTGGTCCTGCATATGACTGGGGCTGGACAAGCAAGCAGGTATATGCAAGTGAAACCAACCCTCTCTCCGGTGTTGCAGGTTACTACTGCTCTGAGGCTGCATGGGCTGCCTACTACCATGTGCTCGGCATAGACCTCGACAGCGAGACAAGCACACTTGGGCTTGGCGTCTCTCCTGACGACCTTCTCAACTCACAGCACACATCGGTGATAGCTGGAGAAGTCGGCGCCTCAACATGGTCTGCTTCATCCGGCCTGTACAAGCTCACTGTCTTTGTCGATGAGGTCTACTATGACGACGACTACGACCCGTGGCCGAAGGGAGCTGGTGAGATGTATCTCAAGAGCTTCAGCGGTGATGGCCTGATCCCCACACAGGAGGGCTACCCCGGCTGCGGAAAGATCGGGTCGACTCCAGACGGATACTGGTCGCGCAATGGTGCTGGTGCACTCGACTGGAACAAGTACTTCTACACCATTCTGAACTACAACCGTGATGCAAAGGTGAGAGTGGAAGCGTGGGAGGACGACGACATCGACGGTGATGATCAGTATCCTGTATGGCAGTGGTACTGGTCGCCTTCGTCTTGGCACTCGTACATCAACGCAGGGTGGTATTGGTCCGGATCACGCATCGACCTCGGCGACTGCCGGTACACAATCTACTTCAGAATAGACAGTGTCACGTGGTAGGGCTCTCTTGTGCCCTATCACTTCTTTTTCTTCTTCTCTTTCCTCTCCTCCCGAATTCTCAGACTCAATCGGCGCTTGCGTTGCAGACATAAGGAACTGGTGAGCTGTGTCTGCTGAGTGAAAATGACCTCATACACGCTCTTCTTTGATGGCGCCTGTGAGCCGAAGAACCCCGGTGGAGTGGCCAGCTATGGGTATGCACTTGACGAGTCGGGACAGCTCTTGCAGAAGGGGGACGGTGTTGTCGGTGAAGGTCCCGCCATGACCAACAACGTTGCGGAGTACCACGGTCTCATTGTGGGACTTGAGGTTGCCAGCAAGAGACTGAGAGCTGGAGACGAGTTGAGAGTAGTCGGTGACAGCCAGCTCGTCATTCGCCAGATGAGAGGTGAATACAAGGTCAGCGCATCAAGACTGGTCCCTCTACATCGAAAGGCGAAGGAATTGGTATCGGCTCTCAGCAAGAAGGGAGTCAAGGTCTCGTTTGAGTGGGTAGCTCGGGAGGAGAACGAGGTGGCGGACAGACTCTCCCATGAGGCCTTCGAAAGGCACAGGCGTGGACGATGACTGCTCTCCACCAGGGCCTCTCTGGCACATCTCGTGGCCTCACATACGCGGCAAGTGCCACGCGGTCTTCCAGTAGGATGCACTTATCTGGACAGATCATCATTCCTGACTCGGTGATCACCAGTTGGACGCATTAGAGGCCATCCGGACAAGACGCAGTATCAGAAAGTACGAAGCCCGGCCTGTTTCGAGTGACATGATTGAACAGATTCTTCGTGCAGGGATGAGCGCCCCTTCTGCGGGGAATCAGCAGGCATGGCAGTTTGTCGTGATTACTGACAGGGACATACTCGACAAGATTCCAAGTGTCCATCCTTACTCGAAGATGGTACGGGAGGTGTCCGTTGCAATACTCGTCTGCGGGGACCTGGATGCAGAGAAGTACAAGGGCTTCTGGATTCAGGACTGCTCGGCAGCGACGCAGAACATGCTCCTCGCAGCACATGCATTGGGACTGGCATCAGTGTGGCTCGGCATTCACCCCCGAACGGAGCGCGAGGAGGGCCTCAAGAGACTACTGGGCTTGCCCGAACACATTGTGCCGCTGGCTCTTCTGCCAATAGGCTACCCGGCCGAGAAGAAGGCCCCAGAGGACAGATACCGGAAGGAGAAGGTGCACCACAACAAGTGGTAGTCGATGCCAGATGTGAACGCGCACCAACATGACCTCTCAGGTCGCTACGCTCAAAGAAGAGATAAGCAAGAGACTGCATCAGGGACTCTGGTGATTATGTGACCAGACTTCCGCTTGAAGCCCTGCCTGACGCATTGCCAGATGCCATTGATCCAGAGCGGTACGTGATCTGTACGTACTACGTCGGACTACCGCCCTTCATGAACGCAAGGGATGTCGCCTATGCCGCAGCAGTCGAGCAGAGCACGGGAACATGGACGCTTGTGCCCGGCGAGACCCCTGAGGTAAGAACGAGGCATGTTGCAAAGGTGATTGGCATATACGAGGTTCCTGCCTATGAGTACAGCACTCCAAAGGACCTAGAGCGCAGAGAGTACATCATTCAAGTCGCCTTTCCGTGGGAGAACTTCGGCGCGCAGATACCCATGCTGATGAGCACGGTCATAGGCAACATCTCCCTCGGTGGTCGTATCAAGTGCGTGGACATGAGGTTTCCCAAGAGCTGGCTGAAGGAGTTCAAAGGACCGAAGTTTGGAATCAAGGGGCTGAGAAAGCTTCTCGGCGTGAAGAACCGACCCCTTCTCAACAACATGATAAAGCCCTGTGTGTACACCTCTGCCAAGATGGGGGCGGACCTGTGCTACGAGGCCGCTGTCGGTGGTTCGGACATAATCAAGGACGATGAGTTGCTCGCCAATGCCGCCTTCAACACACTTGAGGAGCGAATACCTCTCTTCATGGACGCAATCGATCGTGCCAGTGCTGAGAAAGGAGAGAAGACTCTGTACACGGTGAACATCACTGACGAGGTCACCCGGCTATTTGAGCACGCAGAGAGGGCTCAGGAGCTTGGTGCGAATGCACTCATGATAAACTTCCTGGCGGTGGGCTATTCGGCCTTTCGTCAAGTATGCGAGGACCCCTCCGTGAAGGTCCCGGTGTTAGCACACATGGATATCACCGGTGCGATGTCCTATTCGCCAATAACTGGAGTTGCGACCAACTTGGTGATTGGGAAACTACCGAGAATATGCGGTTCGGACATCACGGTCCTTCCCGCACCCTATGGCAAGGCCCCCATCCTGAAGGAACGCTTCCTGAGCATCGCTCACGACATGGTAATGCCACTGCACAACATCGAACAGAGTGCGCCAATGCCCAGCGGGGGGATCTCTCCCGGGATGGTGGAGGAGGTTGTGGATGACCTTGGTCCGGACATAGTCATCGGTTCAGGCGGAGCAATACACGCACATCCGGATGGACCACGGGCAGGGGCTCGCGCCTTCCGGCAGGCAATAGATGCGAAGATGATGGGAGTCTCCGTCAAGAAGGCCGCACAGGAGAACGAGGAGTTGAGGAGGGCCCTAGAGTCGTGGGGCTCGGGTCGAACGGGATTTGACCTGTAGTATGTGTGTACGCGTCGCGTCGAGAAAGAGGCTGGAGGGCCCCTAGTCCTCCACTCTTCTGCCAGTCTGACACACTGGAACGTACTCATACTCCCAGATTCCTTGCGCGTGATGAGCGGATGGAGCTGCCAACTGCCATCGCACTGTATGCGCCGCGACCAGAGCGAAGGTGGCTCCAGTGTGACCGTTCAGTGGAACGATGTGTTACAATGCTGAATCAGAGCGCCTGCACTCGAACTCGTGTCAGACCATGCGTTTCGAGATGCCTGCCCAGACCATGTACCGGCCGCCGTCACGCTTGCCGTTGAGTTGACCTGCGATGTCTCACTCTCGTGCAAATGGCATTGCACCCAGCTTATTATGCGCCCCGTGGTGCTTGGCTATTCTCTTCCACGTCCTTGTGGCCATGGTGAGGTATATGCTCGTAGGCAGCATCGGTCTGGCAGCGAGCCGGATTGCGCTATCTGGAATCGGGTCTCCTTTGGCTAGGGCTGCAGCCGCCATGTCGAGCGCAGGTCTGAGAAAGCGAGTGATGCCTCCTGTCTCCTGAAGGGGCCTCCCGGCGATTGCTGCTCCCCCTCCAAATGCGATGCCGCCCGCCCATTGGAGACTGGCTCTCTGAGCGAACAGGCGGCAGTTCTCGATTGCGCAGTCACTCTGGAATGCCTCGGGAAAACCACTGTTCATGACCACTCCGAACATGGGCCTGGTGGACCTGCTCTCTTGAGTACGATGCGAGGCGATGAACTGCAGGGCCGAGATGACAGGTGCAGGAAGGCTGTCCACATAGAGCGGTGCACCGAGGACCACGATGTCTGAGGCATCCACAGATGCCAAGAGCGACTCAAGTCCATGTTCATCCTGCAGACGATAGAGATACGTCTTCTCGATGGTCACTCCATGTTCCACAAGTCTTGTGCCCAAGTAGTCCAGAATAGAGTTCGAGGAGCTCCTCTCACTCCTTGGACTGCCGACAACAAGCAGTGCTCGCTTCATCTTCCGACCACTTCCACTCTGGTAAGCAGGCTGCCCAACACGGAACGCAGACTCGGGGCACCCTTACTCTCGGACTTTGCATACAGCGACTCCTCCGGCAATGCAACCCCGGCGTAAGCCACACTGCGATTGTTGATGCTCATCCTCGTCATCAGTCGCTCAAACAGCGTGCGGCCCTCTGTGTCATCAGTGTCGGCTATGCCTATGGCGACCATCGAAGGATACCTCTTGTACCTTCGCTTGTGATGCACCTCGCCGTTGACTCTCTCGAAGAAGGGCTGTACCAGGCATATGTTCCGGTCCATGGCAGCCTTCAGTGTGGGAGAGACACCTCCAAAGACAACTGGCGTGACGTAGACCATGACATCGCACTGTGCGATCATTCGTGCGACTCCTATTGCATCATCATCTATCACACAGATGCCCGGAGTCTTGGTCCAACAGTGAAAGCAGCCCCTACAGGGGGCTATCTGAAGACGTTCGACCTCAATCCACTTCCATGTGGCGCCGCGCGACTCCAATTCTGCAGTCAGGGCACTGCGGACCGGGTCTCTACGAGCGTCTTCTCCCTTGAAGCCGTCAAGTATCAGGGCGTGCATGATCTTCAACCCAGTTGTGTGGACATTGAGCATTAGACTGTCGGATGCATATGGACTTGCCGTTGTCCGCCGGGGCCGTTCAATGAATGGCAGTATTCATCTTGCGCCACAGGCTCTTGTTACGTCTATAGTACTCCTTCAGGACATCGTAGAGGCGATTGTAGGTGGCAAAGACCTCAGGGTTGGGTTCGAATGTCCGATCCACCTTGACTTTCTCTGCAGCTGTGCTGAAGTTGGGCATTTCACCCATGCCGACGAATGCGACCATAGACACTCCGACGGTGCCGGCCTCGAGCGGGTTCGCCATGCGGTGGACTGGTTTTTGCAACACGTCTGCATAGATCTGGGGCCAGAGGTCCGAGACTGCGCAGCCGCCAATCATGTTCACCGCTCGTACCTCTCCCAACATGCGTTTCTTCTCAAAGCTCTCCATCATCCAGCGAGCATGATATGCGACGCCCTCAAGCACAGCTCGTGTCATGTGCCTCTTCTCGTGAGCCAGAGAGAGATTGAAGTAGCCTCCCCGGACACTGTGGTCGTCAAGGGGACTTCGCTCACCGAACATCCATGGTGCGAATACCAAGTTGTCAGAACCAGGTGGCGCCTGTGAGGCCACCGCATCAAGGCTCTGGTACGGATTTCGTTTTCCGGACCTGCACTCGTCACACGCGGGGCTGGCGTAGTCAAGTGTGTACTTGCACAGGTCGCAGTGCCAGTGCTCTCGCAGGTGTTTGAGGCAAGCTCCGGCAGACTCCTGTTCTGCAATCAGGATGAACCTTCCCGGTATTGCAGAGCGTATGGACCCAGTGTAGGTGAATATGTCGAGCTTCCGCTGTCTGACGTGAGCACCAAGCCATGCACTCGAGCCTGCGTAGAGGTGGACTTCCTTGTCCCGAACAGCACCTGAGCCCACTCCTGCCGCGGTCATGTCCCCCGCCCCGTTCACCACCGACGTTGACGTGCTAAGGCCAAGTTCTCGGGCCGCCTTCTCAGTCAGTGTGCCAACCACATCAGTTGACTCTGCCAGTCTTGGCAGTCGGTCCTCATCCAAGTCCATCCAGCCCAGAATGAGGGAGGACCACTGGTTCTTCTTGGAGTCCATGAACCAAGTCAGAGTGGCGCAGTCCACAGATGTGACGTACTCGCCCGTGCACTTGTAGATCAGATAGTCCTTGCAGTCCAAGAACTTGTGCGTCTTCTCATAGACCTCAGGACGCTCCTCTCTCACCCACAGGATCTTCCCTATGATGTCCTTTCCCGACGGAAGACCTCCTGTAATCCGAAGCATTCTGAGCATTCTCAGCGGGCCCTTAGCAATGGCCTTGTTCTGACGAGCAGCACGTGAGTCCATCCAAGTCATGCAGTTCATGAGCGGCTGCCCGTCAGCATCTACAGGGATAGTCCCCATCATCTGTGTGCAGAATGTCACTGCCAGCACATCAGCTGGCCGCACCTCTGCCTTGGACAACACATCCCTTGTCGTTGTACAGACGGCTCGCCACCAGTGCTCCTCAGGGTCCTGCTCCGCCCATCCCGGCTGCGGATAGAGCACCGGGTACGGCTGCATGGCTGAGGCTAGGATATGGCCGTCGGTGTCCACAAGTGATGCCTTGTTGCCGCCCGTGCCAAGGTCATGGGCAAGGACATAGCCCGTCATGTTTTCACCGTGTAGGTAAATGCATGCATACAGTGCAGGACGTGAAATATCTTTCGTCCGACAGGTCGTGTGCCGACTTGCATGTGTTGTTGTCCGAAACGTACCTTGTCCGGTTCCGTCAGCACGACAAGTGTGTCCAAGCATGTGACTCCAGTTCCTACTCTGCTCAGTCTAGACACTACTGGTTGCATAGATGACACATATGAGACCGGACTGGAGGGACCTGTTGCTCGCCAGCATCACGGGAGAAAGAAGTCGACAGAAACGCGACCGTCCGGATCGAACCGGACTCCTTCCATCTCGAGAAGGCGGCGCTTCATCGGCGTTCCACCTTGGTAGTTGCCCAGAGTCCTGTCTGAGCGAATGGCTCTGTGGCAGGGCACAACGATTGGAAACGGATTGCGTGCCAAAGCGCTGCCCGCAGCCCTTACCGCTTTCGTCCCAGCTCTTCGGGCAAGCCATGTGTACGATGCTGTCATTCCCCGTGGTATTGACCGCTCCGCTACTAGCACTCTGAGTTGAAAAGGCGTGCACACAGAGGTGTTCACCAAGTCTAGTGGGATGTCAACGTCTTTGCCGCTCAGGAAGTCGACGACTCTCGCAACGAGTTCCTCTGCTAGTGTAGGCTCCTCAACGGAGTGAGGCCACGTCTGTGCAACTCGTTGTCGTGATGTGTCATAGTCTGCAGGTAGCAGGACTGCAAAGATGCCCTGTTCGTCTCCCAAGACTGCGCTGATCCCCATTGAGGTCCTGAAGAAACGGTGCTTCATACATGGCCCTCGCGGATGACTTCAGGTACCACGCCGGTCGGACGAAGACCCTGAACACCGTGGCGCGCACTTCTTATCCCATCCGCTCCGAGTCCCATCTTACCCAGCTGGTCTGATATTCGTCTTGCGAGGAGCACAAAGTACACTTGAAGGTCAAGGTCGTCCCATGCGGCTGCCGTAGCACTTCTGGCAGACTCGATGACGGTCTGACCGTCAACTTTCAGTGCGGCCTTTGCATCATCGATTGATGCCTTCTGCACGTTGTCCTCATTCTGGCACCAGTAGGTTGCAGAGATTGGGTCGAGGAAGACCTCGTATCCTTTGACGCCATGACCCAGAAAGAACACATCACTGTCCCCGGGTGACGGTCTGGTGGGGCATGTTGATGGTCTCCTTCCGAAAGTGGCGGCGACCTCCTCCTCTGCCTTATGAACATGGCTCATGGGCGTGTCGATATACCTCAAGGGCAGTCTCAGACCGAAGAAGGACAGAGCAGTGTCGGCGTGGCGAAGAACAGCACCACCCTCTTCGACAACCCACACCGACTCGATTACCAGCGGCTCAGTCCCAATACATCGTAGGGCAGTCATCACCCTGATTCGTCCGTCGTCACCATCGCGTTCTGCAGTTGTTGCTATTGTGTCGCCTTCGCTCAAGTCCTGCGCCATCCTTACTTCTGTCTCTTGCCTATGTGTCCATACACTTAAGCGCCGTCCCGCATCAACTGGTCCTTCCGTGTGCAGATACCGGCGAAATGACACTTGGGACTCCCTTTGGCTTATTTGCCTATTGTGACTCCGTTGTATGACTCGTTTATCCCGCCCATGTGAGCTGTGGGGGTATGTAACAGCTGCCCGGGAGTTGGACAGTTTCGGGAATCGCTGAGTGGTGGATATGCATGCCTCCACGCGAAGACGGAGAAACCATGGTCGGCTTGTGACTACTCAAGGCCATCTCGCCACACTCTGGTTCTCTACCGCCTGTCATGGTCATTGTGCGACAATGCTCTCTATTGCAATTCAAGTAAGTCACCAGGCCGCATCTCAAGGACATCGTTTGCACTACCATTCTTCACAGTGAGCTCCAGAGTACCATAGCTACTCTTGGTGACAAACAGGCCACTGTCGGGGCCCTCCGCATAGGTTCTGCAGAATGGGAGTGAGTGCCTCTTGCTGCCGACTACAAGCTTGACTGACTGCAGTCCAGACGGAGGTATGTTGGTGATGATGTTGCCGAAGCGGTCGATTCGTACTACCTGTCCCGCCCGTCCTGACAGGTAGAAGTGAAGTTGCTTGTTCAGACTCTCGCACTGAGACCCCAGTGCAAGAGGCTCTGTGCCGCACCACAGGCGCGCAGCAGCCCGCGCGAACACGTCGCGTCCATGAAATGTGGGGGCCGCATCCTCAGGGACCTCTAGGTCAACTATCAGTCTGACTCTGGAGCCGGAGACTGTCGGCCAGAGAAGACCATTGTCGGGCGCAAGAAAAGTGTAGTCCGATGTCTGGACCAAGACTGCTCTACGACTGGTACCCACACCGGGGTCCACAACACATACGAAGACTGTTTCAACAGGAAAGAGCCTGTGGCTGTGCATCAGGACCCACGCTGCCTCTATGACGGACTGAGGACTTATGCTGTGTGTGAGGTCAACTACGGTTGCACTCGGGCAGTGGGAGTAGATCACCCCCTTCATCATGCCTACGTATTCCGACTCCCCGAAGTCTGTCAGCAGCACAATCATGTGAACCATCACAACCTCTGCATAGTCGCCTCTATTCAATGCTAACAAGACGAATCTCTGCGTAATCCGTGATGACCCTCATATAGCCGCGCAACATCTCATCAACACTTGCATCGCCCGTATCGACTCTCAGCACGCCTCTCTCAACCCCCTGAAGCTTCGACTGTGTACAGACGACCCATATGTTGTCGCGGCCTGCTCTCCTTATCACCTCTGGGCTGATCTGCTGGTTTCCTCTGCCGAACAGCATACCCTGATGACCTATCGGTGAGACGATGATTCGGACCTTTGTGAAGTCCGCAACCATCTTGAGAATCACCTCCTCGTTCACATCGTTATAGGCAGTCCCGTGATGGTAGATGTCAACGCCGAGAACGGTCTTCCTCACACCGAGCAGGTCAGCAATTGTCTTGACCGTAGTACCGGGCCCAAGGATATAGAACTCATCGTCACGCATCTTCTCGACAATGTATCGTGCGATGGCCTCTTGCGCTTCATGCTCATCTATGGTCTCTGGACTGGCCTGCTTGGCACCTTGAAACCGGGCTGGCACTGCGGGCCCACGTAGATAGCCATAGAGTCGCAGACTGAATCGGTCCTCGCGGATGGCATCTTCATCCGCGTCCATGACCTCAAAGTCGGAGGGCTTGGCTTCGCCTGACATGACAAGCTGAATCACAGCAGGAGCATCCTTGGGACTGATGACGAAGACACCGCTGTACATCTTGACTCCCGAGGGTACACCCAGTACGAGCATGTCGGTGAGACCGTGTTCGCTGACAACGTCGAGGATGTCGCGTGCAGTGCCATCACCACCAACAAACACCAAGAACCGAACACCTCTGTCATACAGCGCCTTGACACACCTTCTCGTGTCCTCAGCATTGGTCAGCTCCCCTATCGATATGTCCAGAGCCTCGTACGGAATATGCAGGGGTGCCACAATGTCAGCACCCATAGGACCCGGACAGACAACCAGAGTGACCGGCTCCGCCATGAGTGTTTGCGACTCCCTCAGTGCGCTCAGAAACTCCGCGGCGCGCTGAGGAGCCACTGGCACTGCGCCCCGGCGTCGAGCCTCGTCCAACACTCCATCAGTGCCTTTGAGACCAACACGACCTCCCATTCCAGCAATGGGGTTTACAAGAAGACCGATCCGCATCAGTCTAGCCTCCGGATGAAGAAGTTCTCAAAGCCTTAACTGCAGCAGCAGCTTGAAACCAGAATGATGTCCTCACCAAGAGTTCCTCAAGAAACCGCTCCATGTCGTCGGGCTTGATGTCCTCAGGCCATCGGGTTCTGCGATACTCGTCGAACTTCTGGAAGGTCTTACCGTACTGCGTGGTCAGCGGGATTTGCACGTAGCGGTCACAGACGGTGGTCAGTGCACGAATGAACAGGACGAGGTCCAAGTCTAGGCGCAGCAGCCACTTCCGGATGATCTGGAAGAACTTTCGTGTGTTTATCTCAGTCCAAGAGATCTGTTTGAGGGTCTCTCTGTCTCGTGCTTCAAGTCGCTCACTGTTGAAGCTGCATGACTTGGTCTCCATGCATCTGGCCCTGACGTACATCTGTCTGCTGGAGATCCATACTGTGATGTTGTGTTCTGCCTTCTTCTTCATCATCTCCTTGTGATGACCTGCTGGCAGAATCACCTCTACGATGGGTACGTCTCTGAAACGGCCATTGTGCCTGAAGTAGAGATCGAATGTCCATGCAAGAGGTGGCAAGGTGTTCACAGGATAGTACTCGTCGGGGTCTGTCATGGCGTCGGACTAGAGCCTGAGTCTCTACCTGATATGCGTTGGGTTTGCAACAGCTGCGGAGAAGATGGGCCCATTGAGCGGTCCATGTTCCGAATCCAGGCGTTGGTGGAGAGACACTACAACTGGGATTCTGCGACGATTCGACCCGCCTCGACGAGTCACCCTTCCCCCTCAACGCGCCTTGACAGTACCAATGTCTCCGGCCCTGTGCATTTGACAGTGAACATTCTGAACGGTCTGTCAACAGTCGGCGCTGCAGCCCTGTGCATTGCAGGCGTATCATGACAAGGCGCAGTGTCTGGCCTGTCATATCGGGTTCCCGTTGTCAGAGAAGAACTCAGTGTGAACGGCGTCCGGTCTACTCCTCGCCACGCTCGCGCATCTGGACCAGTATGATTGCGAGCTGCTCAAACACATCGAGAATGCCTTGACCGGTCTTCGCACTTGACTCGACATAGGGCATATTGTGCTGCTGTGCGAACTGACGCCCCTCGGCGGTCGTGACAACTCTGTCAGGCAGGTCAGTCTTGTTAGCCACAAGCACGAGTGGAATGTCCTTGTTGATGGCCTTCTTCAGCTCCGCAAGCCATTCATCAAGGACAAGGAAGGTCCTACGTCGTGTCACATCGTACACAAGAATCCCGCCGCTAGACCCACGGTAGTACATGGGACGCAGAATCTGGAACCGGCTCTGTCCTGCGACATCCCAGATCTGCAGCTTGACCGTGACCTTGGAGCCGCTCTTGGTTGCCACATCGATGTTCTTCACTGCAAACTGTGACCCGATGGTGGTCTTGTAGTCCGTGCGGAAGAAGCCGTGCGAGAACCGCGTCACAATGGCGGTCTTGCCGACCGCGCCCTCTCCCAACACCACAGTCTTGAACAGATAGTCGTACGTACTACTCATGCGGTTCTAATCCCTCTGATGTGACCTTCTGTACCATGGATGGTCGCGGGCTAAGGAGGCTAGGGCGTGCGGACCTAATAAGCTTTCTCGGGCCATTGTCAGAGCTGTCCGGAATGTCTCCGTCAGCGGCCAATGACGGCATCCTGTATGATTGACCAGTTCTTGATGTACTCCAACACCTTGACACTGATCTGCGCCACAGGCTCTTGATTCAACCGTGGGACTGGCCGCAGTCCCGGCATTGCGTACGGCATTCGGATCACTGTTACTTTTCAAGATGCACGAGCGGATGTCCGCCCGTGCCAGCATCTCCCGCATACCACCGGTCACACTAGGTAATGTCGAGTATCTGGTGTCTAGAGCTTCGCCTTGGAGAAGATGAGTGGCCAAACGAATCCGCCTATCAGGGCAACTATGAAGTACCTCGTGGCCCTTAGCCACACATCAGCAGTCGGCAACAGTGGACTTAGGCCAATCATGACTACTATCACGAGGGCTAGACCCAATACGACACGCAGTACCAGACGCCACTTCGCTGTCGCTTCAGTGGTGAAGTTCACGTATCGTCTTTCCAGTGGGAATGCCACTGCGACTCCCATGACCAGTCCCCCTATGTGTCCGAAGTTGTCGTCCGGAGGTAGAGGCAGCAGCACATAAGTTCCGACGACTGTCATGAGCAAACCTATGACGAAGAGAACTCCATAGAGCGCATTGGTGTCATACTTTGACAACAGGGCCTGCAGCGGTCTCTCGATTCGGATCGACAGAAGCAGGAGGCCAAACCCAACCGCCCAACCGACCAGGACGTCTTCAACGAAGTGAAGTCCAAGGTAGACCCTGGAGACTCCTATGAGGAGCGTCAATGTGACCGCAAGAATCACTGCCCACCATGTCTTGACTCTGGCAGCTAGCCATCCGAAGAGCATTGTAGAGTTCTGTGCATGACCGCTCGGCATGCCGTAGTTTGCTTCGGACGCCCCCGGGTACCAATATGACTGGGGTGGTCTCGGACTGTGGATCGCCACCTTGAGCCAGTAGTTGGTGACTATGGAGGTCAGCAAGACAAATACGACAATGACCGACTCGCGCTTCCTGTAGGCCCAGTATCCAACCAGTGCCAGTGGGACATAGAAGAGCTCTGAACCCAGCTGTGTCAACAGCTTGAAGAGCTCACCAGCCCATGGGAGTAGGTCTCTAAGGACATTGGTGATTTCCGGATTGAACTGCATACGCTCTCTCCTCAGTTCATCGTTTCAGCTACCCCGGTATTTGAAAGAGCTGCTTGGCTGGGAGCCTGAGTCTGAAGCCAATGCTTATAGCGCAGGAGGAGCGCGCAGACCCACGGTTGAGCTGAGATGGTACTGGAACATCTTGAACCAAGACATGTGTGGCGCATATTCGAGAGAGTCTTGGTAGCGACCCCACGAGAGTCGAAGAAGGAGGAGAAGGTCAGGGCAGCTGTGCTGGAATGGCTGTCGTCTGAGGTTGCCTCCAGAGGTGTCCGACTCAAGACGACCGTGGACTCTACTGGCAACCTGCTGATATCAGTGCCTGCAACCAGAGGGATGGAGTCATGTCCAACAGTCATGCTTCAGGGTCATCTTGACATGGTCTGCGAGACCAATCGTCCACACGGTTTCGACTTCCAGAACCTGCCGATACCTGTCCGTATCCAGGACAACGGAGAGTGGGTGGATGCGGACGGCACGACATTGGGGGCTGACAATGGCATAGGGGTGGCTCTGGCTCTGGGCCTACTCGTGGACGATGACCCCGGTCTGGCTCACGGTCCGCTGGAGATCCTCCTGACTGTGGACGAGGAGACCGGTCTCACAGGGGCCTTTGGTCTTGATGTGAAGGCCATGAGTCTGCAGAGCAAGTATCTCATCAACATCGACTCAGAAGAACTCGGTCTTCTGACAATCGGGTCTGCTGGCGGTGGTGATATCCAACTTGACAGAGAAGTGAGTCAGCATCCGCCGCCGAAGGACTACGCGTTCTATGCTCTCTCGGTCTCAGGTCTGCTCGGGGGGCACTCCGGGATGGAGATAGTGAATCCGAGAGCAAATGCGAACAAGCTGGTGGCTCGCATGTTGTCCTCACTGATTCGAGATGTACCCATCATGCTGTCCAGTTGGCATGGTGGCAGCAAGCACAACGCGATACCTCGTGACTCTGTCGCTGTGTTCTGTGTCAGAAAGAGAGACACCGGGAGAATGGAGGAGATCCTGAAGGCTGAGCGCGACGCGATTCTCTCCTACTACAGAAGTATGGTCAAGAACGCAATGGTCCTTGAACCCGAGATGGTGGTGGAGTGGAAGCAAGCCAGTCCGTCAACCTGCATGAGTACCGAGGAGTCTGCCATCATTGTACGTACCGCGAACGCGCTGCCGCATGGCTACCGTAACTTCTCCCCTGAAGTCGCTGGACTTGTGGAGACCTCATGCAACTTCGCCATTGTCCGGTCTGAGGACAGGAGAGTGAGCTTGCGCCTGTCGGTTCGAAGCAGTGTTGACTCTGAGCTGTCAGCATACCGCTACTCGATTGCGGACATGGCGGAGCTTGCCGGCTGGTCAGTGGAGATGAGTCCCGCATACCCGGGGTGGAAGCCAGAACCCAATAGCCCGTTCCTGCAGTTTGTCAGAAAGCACTACGAGGAAGTTCTTGGTTCCGAGGTCCGGATGGAGGCGATACATGCAGGTCTCGAGTGTGGGATTATTGGTGCTAAGATGCCCGGCATTCAGATGGTGTCACTCGGGCCGACTGCAAAGAATGCTCATACCCCCGATGAGCGACTGCGGATTGCAGATGTGGGCATCGTCTATAGGGTCTTAAAGGCAGTGCTGAGAGACCTGCCGAGACTTGAGAGTTGAGCGGGTGTCCTCTCAGCTGTTGAGCCGGGACAACCCCAGCGCTTCAAGTCGCTCCTCGTGTGGCACTCCAGTCTCTCTGTCCCACTTACGATATGCGTACCATGTGTCGAGTTGAGCATTGACGTCAGGCACATGACGCTCAGTGGGTCCGTCAAGGGGTCTCAAGACCACCTCGGGGAGTCTCTCGTTCTTCGTGTCATAACCGAGACGGAGGTTGAGCAGACGCATGAGCGTGAAGATCCTCTCTCCCGTGCGTCTGAGTTCTGCGACCGTGATGTCCCACCCGGTGACCATGCGGAGCAGCTCGGCCAGTTCCTCAGAGACGATTGGATAGAAGTGACAGATGACAGCAGAGTTGGTCAGGCATCTGAAGTCCTGCACTCTGGCGGCAATCTCTGCCTCGTTGGCGAACCTGTCCATACTCTCAATCTCGAAGCCTGCATCCAGTATGCCCATCTGATAGTTGTACATGTCCGCGGTCATATGGCATGCACCACGAGGAGACGTCGCGTAGCCAATCGCCATGCCTGAGAAGCCACGTGGGTCATGCTGCGCCAGTTCCATCCCATTGACCTGTGCTGCTAGCGACTCGTATCCGAACCGCCTGCCAAATGCCCTACTGCCCTCTGCCATCAGGTCTCCTATCCCTCTCCTGTGAGCGATTCTCTCAAGGAGGTCAAGCGCAGCGGATACATCTCCCCACTTGGGCTCGACTCCGTCAAGATCCTGTGCGGTTATCTTACCTTCACTGAAGAGATAGTAGGCAAAGGCGATTGTGTTTCCACCGGATATCGTGTCTACACCCAAGAGGTCCATCTGCTTGTTGATGAAGCAGAGGGCCTCAAGGTCGTTGTTGAGGATGAGGGACCCCATGGTGCCTGTCACTTCGAGTTCCGGTCCAGCGAACCGCCCGGTGGCATACTTTCCCTCCCTTATCTCAATCACACGACCGCAACCTATGGGGCATCTGAAGCATGCAGTCTTCCCGACCAGGACTCTCTCCTTCACAGTGGTACCGCTGATGTTGTAAGCGTCAAAGTCAGACACAGAGTAGTATCCCTGAGGAAGGGAACCATACATCATCGTGGCCATGTCAACATAGCCTGCAGTACCAAGGTCGGAGTACATCTGGAAGGTGGGTGTCTCCTTCTTGTCAGCATTCAGCTTCTGGCAGTACTCCGCCAGCTTCTCTGGCTCCGCGACAGGTACCTTCCTCTCACTGCCACTCACCACAATGGCCTTCAGCTTCTTGGAACCCATGACCGCGCCCATGCCTGTTCGTCCTGCCGCCCTGTGGTGGTCCACTATGATGCTCGCGTACTTCACCAGATTCTCTCCCGCGACACCAATCCTGGCAACACCGGGGTTCTTGAGACCTGACTCCTCCTTCAGAACCGTCCAGGTGTCCTCGGTGTCCCTGCCCCACAGATGGGATGCGCCCTTCAGACTCACTTCGGAGTCATTGATGATAAGATAGACCGGGCTTGCTGACCGACCTGTCAGTATGATCCCATCGTAGCCTGCAAACCTGATGTCCGCTCCAAAGTGGCCTCCGACAGTACTGTGTCCCCACAGCCCTGTGAGAGGTGACCTTGCACACACAGAGGTCTTGCTACCCGTGGGTACCATCGTCCCACAGAACGGTCCTGTCATGATGAACAGAGGGTTCTCCGGTCCCAGGGGGTCGGTCGCACGACTGACCATGTCATAGATCATCCTGCAGGCAAGGCCAGCGCCACCAATGTAGTCTCTGAGAATCTTGGGGTCAAGGGTCCGCTCTCCCGTCTTGCCACTTGTCAGGTCAACTGTGAGAAGCCTGTTTCGATATCCGAACACGGGACCACCTCTCAGAAGTCGATGGGCCTGCCCTCGAACATCGCGTCGTATAGCCGTCTGATTCCTGCGCTCTGGATGTCTCTGGGATTCATTGTTATGCTCGAGTCCATCATAGCATACTCAACAAGCTTGTCGAGTCCCTTATCAAAGTCCGTTCTCTTCACACCTGCTTCTTTGAGGCTTCTTGGAAAACCGGTCATCTTCTGCAGTTCCCTGACCTTTGCGGCAAATGCTCTTGCAGCCTTGAACGGGTCTGGCTCAAGAACCCCCACCAGTCGCCCCAGTTCCTGATACAGTCTTGCAGTTGCCTCGTTCTCTGCTGAGTTGTACTCGATTGTGTACGGCAGTGAGATTCCCACCGCAAGTCCATGCTGCACCCTGAGTACTGACCCGAGACTATGTCCGAGTGAGTGGGCAAGAGAGACCTGAGAGTTGCCAAAGGACATCCCTGCCAGATTCGCTGCGACCAGCATCTTCTCCCTTGCCAGCAGGTTGTGAGGTTCCGACATCGACTTCGGAAGCCATTCAAAGACCATGGTGACTGCCTTCATGGAACACGCGTCGGAGAAGTCGTTCTTCCACACCGACGCGTAACTCTCAACAGCATGGGTGAGCGCGTCCATGCCTGTGTAGGCTGTCATTGTCTTCGGGAGGTCCTTTACAAAGGTGGGTTCAAGTATCGCAAGGTCCGGAGTGAGTTCGGGGTTAATGGTCGCGAACTTCCGCCCGGTGTCATCCTCTCGGACCACAATGGCCTTCGTGGCATCCGAACCTGTGCCCGCGGTGGTGGGAATGCAAACCAGCCTCGCCTTGCTTCTCAGGTTCAGTGTGTCAAACGGTGTGAGTTCCTCGAGCTTGAAACCGGGGTTGACATACAATACCCATGCTGCCTTTGCGGTGTCCATCACGCTGCCTCCGCCAATGGCCACAATGAGGTCTGCGCTCGACTTGGTCATGGCGTCGGCAGCACTCTTCACCACTGAGACTCTTGGGTCAGACTCGGCCTCTGCCCAGACCGTGACCTCCCAGCCATTGTTCTTCAGCATCGACTCGACCTTTGCAGGGTATCCGAGGTCTGCTACGACCCTATCGGTCACTATGATTGCCCTCTGGCCCTTGAGCTGATCAAGTTCCGTCAGGGCATCTTCTCCAAATGCCACCTTCGGGACTGAGAACCACCATACCATCCATTGTTCACATCCTGATGTCGTAGGACCGGCTCACTCACTCTCGCGAGCCCTGTGTTCAGATTCAGGTGCAGTGCTGACTTATATCATGTCCGACGGCTGTCGGATTGACTCAGGGGCTTGCCATGGAACAGGTCTTGCTGAGCACTTCCATTGCCTCAGTGACTATGCTCTCAACCACCTGTTGCACTGATGGTATGTCGTGTATTCTGCCTGCGCACTCTCCCCCAAACATCAGTGCGGTGTCACGTCTTCCATCGAGGAGGTGGTCAAACCCCTCTCGTTCCAGACGGAGTATCTCCTCGTTTGACTCGACAGGTTCTCCCAGGTAGAAGCGCGGCACATCGCGTAGTGTCTGTTCGACTATCATCTCCGCTCTCTTGTTGCGAAGGAAGCGCATGGGCCCAAAGAGTCCTCGTCCCGCAAGCGTCTGTCGCTCTTCGAGGTCCACAATCGTCTGCTTCCACAGCGGCTCGAAGTCGCTCTCCTTGGTCGCAATGAATCGCGTACCCATCTGGATCCCCTTCGCTCCCAAACACAGAGCCGCAGCCAGTGTTGCGCCATCGCAGAACCCTCCGGCGGCCACGACCGGCCTTCTCACGGCCTTTGCCACTGCTGGCACGAGCACCATCGAGTGCACTGGCTCCCACGACACGTGTGCCCCACCCTCATGCCCTGAGGCGACTATTATGTCGGCTCCCGCTTTCTCTGCCTTGAGAGCGTGATACACTGACGGGACCACATGTGCCCATATCAGCCCCTCCCTCTTTATGATGGCCCATGGTGTGGGATTCCCCGCAGAAGTGATGATGACTCTCAGACGTCTCTCGATGTCGGAGTCACTATTCCTAGACTCGATTGTCTGCTCCACAAACATCTGTGATGCAACTGTGAACTCTGCTGCGACAGGAATGTTGACGCCAAAGACGCCGTCTGCATGTCTTGTTTCAGCGGCCACACGCTCAATTGACTTCCTGAGTATGACTGCAGGCGGGTCCGTGCCAAACAGACGGAGCGCATCCACAGGGGCGGCATCTGGCAGTAAGGTCGCCGCCATGCCAATACTACTTATGACTCCAAGGGCGCCCGCCTTGGACACGGCAATCGCCAGGTCTTCGGTCTTGTATGGTCCCATGCCACCCTGGAAGATGGGATGTTCTATGCCCACTAGGTCGCACAGCTCGGTCCGAAGCGATCTCATGCTGCTGTCTTCCGGTCACAGTCATATAAGCTTCCAGTACGACTGGACATGTCTGCCCGCGGTGTCCTGATGTCAGGTGTCCAGTCAGGTCTGATACCGTTCAACACTGTGAGTCGCCAGGCATGTCCAGTCCCTCTCTATCCCCTGCAGCGGCGATAGGTATTTCTTCAGACCTGCTCACGCCGGAATTAGGGGTTTCTCTCCAAGACGGCGGAGGAATGACTCTCATTACGGCAAATCACCCGTGGCATCTCAAGGACATCAACAGCCTGCTAGAAGAGCTGCATACGACAGCAAAGGGGCTCACGACCGCTGAAGCACAGGACCGGATAGCCACCCACGGGCCAAATGAGCTCGTCGCCGAGGAGCGCCCCGGGCCGCTTGTCATATTCCTGAATCAGTTCCGGAATCCAATGGTCGCCATCCTCATGGTTGCGATTCTCATATCCATCGCAGCATCCTTCATGCCGGGGCACGGAGAAGAGGGCGGTATTGTGGATGCGGTGATAATCGGAGCGATTGTGATTGCAAATGCAGTCTTTGGGTTCGTTCAGGAGTACCGCTCAGAGCGTGCACTTGAGGCTCTGAAGGAGATGGCTGCACCGAAAGCACGTGTCATGCGTGACGGACTGTGGACAGTCATCGAGTCACGATATCTTGTACCCGGTGACCTCATCGCGCTTGAGAGCGGTGACCGTGTTCCAGCAGATGGCCGGCTCATCTCATCGGTTGGCCTCGGTGTGGATGAGTCGATTCTCACCGGCGAGTCTCGGCCCAGCCATAAGACGCAGGAGACGCTCACTCAAGAGAAGGCCAGCATCAGCGAAAGAAAGAACATGGTCTATCAGGGAACGATTGTGACATCCGGCAAGGGGCGAGCGATAGTCACAGCAACAGGCATGCTGACCGAGTTCGGCGCGATTGCTCGATCTGTGCAACAGAGCGCCGAGATTGCCACACCACTTCAACACGACCTGGAGGACCTGGGCCGCAAGCTGGGTGTTGTAGTTGTCCTCTTAGCCGCACTAGTACTTGCAGCGGAGGTTGTCCGGAACGTCTCCGGCTCGTTCGTAGAGGAACTAATGGCTGCCATTGCTCTTGCCGTCTCAGCAATCCCTGAGGGACTGCCCGCGGTCGTGACAATCACCCTTGCGATAGGGGTGCAGAGGATGGTCCAACGGAACGCTATAGTCCGTAGACTGCCCTCTGTGGAGACTCTTGGTTCGACGACCGTGATTTGTTCAGACAAGACTGGAACGATAACCAAGAATGAGATGACGGCCACGGTCATATATGCTGATGGCAAGTTGTTTGATGTCAGCGGCACAGGATACAACAAAGCTGGCGACTTCACCTACCATGGTACAAAGGTAGACCCACTGGCAGACCCGCAGCTTCGCCAAGTGCTCCTGATTGGCCAGCTGTGCAGCAATACCGTGCTGCAGAGCGACCCGACTGCGAAGGCTGACTATAGTGTGGTTGGCGACCCCACGGAAGGGGCACTCATGGTTCTCGCTGAGAAAGGAGGTCTCTCGTACAGCGACACAATCACCAAGTATAGGGAAGTCCATGAGATCTCGTTCGACTCGATTCGAAAGAGAATGACCTCTGTGGTGACTGGTCCCGAAGGCGATTTCCTTGCCTTCACAAAGGGTGCGCCGGAGGTTGTGGTGGCGCTCTGCAAGACGATGCTGCAAGGTGGCCGCACACTGACACTGGACAGTGCTCATCGAGAGGAGATTGCAAGAGTCAACTCTCAGCTTGCCGAGAAAGCTCTGAGAGTGCTGGCGTTGGCGTATCGACCGCTCGGCCGTGACGTGACTGACTTTAGCGCAGACACCACAGAGCGAGACCTCATCTTTGCGGGGCTTGTCGGAATGATAGACCCTCCGCGTGAGGAAGTGCGCGATGCGATTCAGCTCTGCAAGAGCGCGGGCATCCGTGCAATCATGATTACTGGTGACAACCAACTGACCGCAAAGGCTGTGGCACAAGGTGTCGGCCTCATAGGCAAGGATGCCTCGGTCATGACCGGGCCGGAGCTAGACGAGCTGAATGATGAGGCGTTTCGGCAGTGCGTGTTCACGAACAACGTCTTCGCCAGAGTGGCTCCGGAGCACAAGCTGCGGATTGTCGCAGCCCTGCGCAGCGCGGGCAATGTGGTCGCCATGACCGGGGACGGCGTCAACGATGCTCCTGCCATCAAGTCTGCCGACATCGGAATATCGATGGGTATCCGGGGCGCGGACGTGACAAAGGAGGCCTCTGATGTTGTACTGGTAGATGACAATTTCGCCACGATTGTGTCCGCCGTGGAAAAGGGACGAGAGATCTACTCAAACATAAGGAAGTTCGTCAGGTTCCTCCTCTCATCCAACTTTGATGAGTTGTTCCTGGTGTTCACGATTGTGATGATAGGTCTTCCCCTGCCTATCACTGCAGTCCAGATACTGTGGCTCAACCTTGTCACCGATGGACTTCCAGCACTTGCGCTTGGTGTTGATCCTCCCGAGCAGGGTCTGATGAAGCGTCCTCCAAGAAAGCCGGGCGCGAAACTGATGGACCGAAGAATGGGCGGCTTCATTGTCCTCTCTGGTCTGGTCGCATTCCTGGGCGCAGCCTTCGTATTCCTCTACTCGTTGTACGTGTACGGCGGTTACATCCCCGGATTCACAGGCGAAGCTCTGTCTGAACTGGAGTGGAGATCCGCGGTCTCATCTGTGACTGGTCTTGCTTGGGCTGACGTCTTGACGCACGCACGCACTGCAGTGTTCGCTTCTGTCGTGGCTTTCGAGCTCCTCTTTGTGTGGAACTGCAGAGATGAGTACAATCCAGTGTGGCGGTCAAGCCTCAAGGGGACAACGTACCTGTTCATGGCTGTCTTGGCATCCGCCCTGCTGACCCTGGTCACCATCTACGTGCCCTTTGTTCAGCCATTCTTCAAGACCGTGCCGCTCACTCTCTCTGACTGGGCAGTGGTACTCCTCGCTTCTCTCCCGGCTCTGCTAATCCCTTCGCCCATCATCTTCGGCCACAGAAAACTGCGCAGACCGAGAGCCCGGTGAGTTCATCATGACTTTCCGTGTGCCTGTCAATCCGGTACAGTCATGTAGCGAGCCTTTGACGTCTGACGTACTCGACCTACAGTGTTGCCCATGTTGAACGGATGCACACATGAGTGCGACTGGCAAGTCATGCTCCTTTGACTGCCTTGGACTGATCACTCATCAAGGAACTTGGTCGGTATCTTCACTGCAGTGGCCACCAGCTCTGCTGCTGCCTTGGTGGCTCGCATGACCTTGCCCATGTCCCCAGTCAGCTTGAACTTTCGGGCCATAATTCCCTTGATGGGATCTATCTTACCCGCAAACAGCTGCTTCCAGTTCTCGTAGGGGCCGGCGTACACAAACGGGGCCTTGTCATCGGGAAGCGCCATTCTCGCAAGTCTGCACTCGCCGTGCCAGAGGTCCATGTAGAGCCGCATGTTCTCCTTGATGACCTTACCATCGGCCTCGATGACAAACAGGAATGCGCCCTCCCAGTCCTTTGCAGCGTCCTTGTAAGCAGTATTGGCATTGAGCAGTTTCCAGTACTCGGCAATCCACTCTTCAGATGGGAAGACCAGTTTCTTGGTCAATGCTATTCCTCCTTGAACCATCAGAGTCATCGGTCGCCATGTTCACCTCGACCCTGGTCAAGTCCTCGTGTAGTCCTCTCCGCGTTCCTTTCTCCCCCTGATAAGCGTTGTGAGGTTGCCTTTCATACAACCGGATGGCAGCCCGTACGTTGTCGCGCAACGACCCAGTATACCAATCGTGTTACGCGAACACGATGCACCACGACTCAACGTCTGTCGTGATGACATCCTATGGCCCATCCTTCTAACGAGTGGTGTGCAGTGGTCCGCAAGTCTTGCCTGCACTCTGTCACGTCCAACGAGAGACGGCAATGCTCTGCTCGACGAAAGGGAATGCACCAGTCGAACACGCTTTAACCAGATCTGTCAACCAGTACGTCCACGCACCATGCCCCACGATAACGGAACCACAGGTTCTCCGAAATCTCTCTGAGGTGACTTGACTCCACGAAGAAGCGCGGCAAGCAGGACTCTCTCTCTGAGGCCTTCTACACTCTACTTGGTATTGCTAACTGCATAGAGTCGGGTGGCAGAGGCAAGGACTACCTAGTCCTTGAGGACGGCGACGAAATGAAGGGATATGTCCCGACACCGCTTGAGAATGACTTCGCTAAGGGTGTGGCGGACCTCGAGCGGATACTGTCACAGTGCGGCCCCGAGGTGCTGAAGGACCGTCCGCAGCTGATGGCATTGGGTATAACCGTCCTCTGTCGTGCCAACGCTGCCGCCCATGCCTACCGGTCTCGAATGTGGAAGTACTCTACCGAATACGGTTCTGAGGTGAGCGTAGTTGCAGAGTCGTCGCGGAGGCTGCTACAGCTCATAAGGACCGTGATTGAGTCAATGTTGCCTGAAGAGAAGCAGCTGGTGTACTCCTTTCTGCCCGACGAGACAAAGGAGTGTTCTTTCATTTCGTACTATTGGACAGACTGGAACAAACACTCGGAGGAGATGCTTGTGGTCCGAAGCCTGCTCGGCATGGAATGAATGGTGTTGCATCACCTGTCGAGCAATGGCAGCGCAAGTGCTTCAGCCAGACGGAGTTGGTCCTGGAGACGGCCCACTGTTGTTGCAGAGTGTGAGTCGCTGCCAAGTGCAAACTCGCAGCCCGCATCTCTGGCCAAGACGAGAAAACCCTCGTCCCTAGTCGGATAGCGGGCACTCAGCTCTACGGCAACGCCCGCGTCAGACAGAGCACGGGCTGCTCTCTCACCGTCTTCCATCCTGTATGAGGTCAGGTAGCCGTCCCAGTGGGCAAGAATGTCGATGTGATTACTTCTGACCACCTTGCACAGGGCAGACACCCAGACCTCTGATCTACATGGTGCATGGACAGAGCCGATGACAATATCGAACTGCTCTAGTCCTCCTGCAACAGGACAGAGCGAACCATTCGTCTCGATATCGACCTCTGCTCCCCCAAGTATGCGGAGACCTCTCTGTTCGTCTCTGAGAGCACTGAGGACCCTGCTCCTCTCTTCCACGAGGCTCTCTGCCCCCATCTTACTTCCCAGCGATGGCCAGAAGTGGTCTGTGATAGCAACTGTCTTGAGTCCGACTCTCTGCGCCTGTGCAACTATCTCCTCCACTGTGGACACTCCATCTGAGAAGTCCGAGTGTGTATGCAAGTCGTGGGTCACGGTCTTCATTGGCTACTGGTCACCTGTGTGGTCCGCAACAGACACGCGGAAGATGCATGCTCATGGACAGACTCTGCGTGGCTCACATGGTTCCCGCGTCATCCTCTGTCAATCTGATGATGAGCGGCATGAGTGGCATTCTGGCCATGCAGCCGTTTCCGTCGTTCCGTTCAGGGCCGGCAAGCCTTGTACGAGCTGCCTAAGGAGCTTGCCCTGTGGAGACCCATTCAATTCTATCCATGACGTCATGGAGACCCCGTGGATGTGCTGCAGTGGATAGCTCGGACCTGGCCTGGATGAGGACTGCTCGCCCGGGCGTTGTTCTTCCGACATTGAGGCGTCTGAGCATGGGGCACTTGAACAGGGGACTGACATCAATGGAGCTCATGCTGTTGTCCTCAAGGTCAAGCACTCTCAGTACAGGGAGCCCCTCAAGAGCATTGAGGTCCACTGAGGTCAGATGGTTAGCCCTTAGATGCAGTTCAATCAGTCCTCTGCAACCTGCAAGTCCTTCAAGTGATACCGACTCTAGAGCATTCTCTTCAAGGAGCAGGTACTGAAGTCCACTACATCCTGCAAGTGGCGAGAGGTCAATAGCCTTCAGGTCGTTGGCAGAGAGAATCAAGTGCCTCAGGCGCGTGAGTCCTGCCAACGGTGACAGGTCCACAGAACCGAGTCTGTTGCCCCTCAGGTTCAGGTACTCCAGACTCTTGCAAGAGGCCAGTGGTGCCAAGTCTACACTGCTCAAAGAACAGCGTTCCATCTCAAGTTTCGCGAGTGAGAAGCACTTTCGAAGCGGCTCGAGACTGACCTCTCCAAGCTCATTGCCCGTGAGTCCCAGATACTTCAGCCCAGTACTGCCATCAAGTGGTCCCAGGTCGACACCTCTGAGTGCATTGTGTGTGAGACCGAGATACCTGAGGTCTTCACACTCCGACAGAGGTGTGAGGTCTACTGATGAGATGTCATTGTCAGACAGAAACAGGTTTCTCAGTGAGGTGCAGTATGCCAGAGGTGCTAGGTCAATCTCCCCAATCACGTTCGATGACAGATCAAGCTCGGTCAGTTCCTTGCACTCGCTCAGGGGCTTCAAGTCTATCCTGTCAATGCGGTTCCATCTGAGACAGAGTTCTCTGATCCTCTTGCAGCTTGCAAGAGGGCTCAGGTCCACGCTAGTCAACGGGCATTCGGAGAGGGTTAGACGCTCGAGCATTGGGAGCTGTATGAGGGGCTCAAGGTCTATCGCCTTGATGTCCATGTCCACAAGATTGACCTCAATCATCCCCTTGTGCAGATGCAGCTCCTCCTGTTCATCGTCAGTCCGGATGAATCTAAGGGCAACCTCCGACACGATATGGACCTCTTGTTATCTTTTCATATTGCTGTTATCTTCCACGCCCTTAAGGATTCACCTCATGCAGCTCGTGCCCTCAGTACCACGTCATACCTTGCAGGACACCGTCCGCTGCGTTCCCGCATGAAGAGTCATTCGTCTTCATTCTCGACGGAGTACAGGTATCGTGGACATGTGGAGCCACTCCAATCAACAGTCTTCGTGTCTGTTCCTTGCTCCCTTGATTCAGTTTCCGTGTGGACTTGACTCCCAGCATCCCGGAGGCGGCTTGCAGAAGGCTTCTCTCTCTGCAGGAGAGCCGGTCACTCGTCTATCCGGAGCGGCATGACCACGCCAGCGTCCCACGTATGTACCGCGCCATGGCTGAGGCTGACGCAGGACGTGGCATTGAGTGTCCGTACTCGTGCATATCTGGCAATGTTGTTTCCTCTGCCGACTCCGGACTCGACTTCTGCGACAGAGTCAAGAAGACTGAACAGGTCATATGCCTGGATGTGTGTCGGGATTGGATTATGATACAGGTAGAAAGGGCCCGGGGAGTTCTCCTAAGGAGCTAGGGCTGCAAGACGGAAGAAGATCACATGCCACGCGGTCAAAACGACTGCCAACTGGGATACTTTACCCTAGGGCTTCCTCGTCTTGTACACCGCGATTACCATCGCGGCCGTGAGCGACGCTATGATGATGGCAGGACCTCCAGTGTGCATCAAGAACCATATAGAGTCCGTGACCTGCTGGGTGTGCGTGATCTGCACCTTCACAGGCACTGGCCGTGAGGAGACGGACATGTTGGGACTGTAGGCTGTCAGGAACATGCCGGTTGAAATCGGTTCGAACTGTGTCGGGTGTGCAGAGCCATCACCAACATCATCAAGCTGAACTCGCAGGTAGAGTGTCACCGTCCTCGTGTTTCCAGCCGTGATAGACTCGGTCGGAGGAGGTAAGGCAAACAGGACACTGTGCGGTGAACGGTCCTGCTCAATTCTCACACTTACGGTGAGGTCTTGAGGACTCAAGTTCTTCAGTACAACACGGAATGGACATACGGACTGGTCATCCATTGCCAGCGAAGGGGGAGCTTCTAATATCAGATACTGCGTGTCCTCCTCCGATACCTGCTTCATTGCTTCGACTGTCTGGAGTGGCATCAGACTGGTGATCACCAGAATCGAGATGATGACGACGATTCCTAGCAAAGGACAACTGAACACTCTCAATTCGGCAGACCTCTGGAACCGTATGAAGACAGGTGGACCTGCATCGTGTATGAGGTGCCGGCCCAGCCTATGGCGATGTTGGCGTCGTATATTGCACTTGAGATTGATTGGTCCTGATATGTAAGCGACCACCAGAACTCCCCTGTCCAAGGATCCATTTCAAGGGGCAGGTCGAATGTAGAACCCACGTAACCTCTGGCGCCGAAGTTTACGAAGGCGTCACCCATCTCGGATTCGCCATTCTCGCCTGTATTCCACAGGCTCTGGCACGCAGATGCTAGGACGATGGTCTCGTCAGGGCGGACATAGTAGTCGGATGAGTATGGCCCCCAAAGCGCCTGCACTTCCGATGGGTAGAGCCATCCATTGTCGTAGGTCATGAATGCTCTGTCAGGCTCGTCATTTGAGTGACCGTGTGTGTCAATCTCGTAGGCGCCAACTATCTTCGACTTAGAATCGATTGTGTAGTGCTTCTTGTTGTAGTACTGCAGATCGCTCTTTATCTGAGCCTCCGAGACAGCTTCGCGATATAGCGCATAGTCCACCCAGCTGTAGTCAACACACCATGAGCCAACCTGTTCAGGCACGTCGTTTTGACTGTCGAAGAAGACCTCATGCACGATGCTATAGACCTTGGGACGGTCTGGTACGTATGACGGTAGAAATGGTGCAATCTTCTTGTCATTCTCGTGACGAGCGGACATGATCGCTGCTTCTGTGGAGGGAATGCCAGCCGTGGAAACGTGTCCTCTGCTATCCGTGGTTGACAACTGCTGAGTGTGGTACTCGGTGCACGGGATGTCCGGACGAAAAGGAACTGTGCCTGCCACAGAATACTGAGTGTCCCCCACATCTGCAGCTAGGTAGACAATTGTTGGTCCATCTGCCGGCACTGCAATGTCTATGAACGCACCGTTATCATAGTCACTTATGTCATACTTGATTGATTGTGAACCGTCAGCATAGATTGTGACCTCACCTCTGACGGGTATGTCATCCAGAGTAATCTCCGCGACTGTTGCGTCACTCACTAGACGCGCATACATGTCCACATGACCAGAAGAGTACTCGGTCAGGACTAGCTCACATTCCACTGTTTCACTGGTGACAGTAGGACCCCAGCAAATGTCATGACCCACCAAGACAACGACTATGGGGGCGTTCTCCCAGTTCTTAGAGTTCGTAAGAGGAGGATTGCCCACCGGCATGATTACGACAGCACTCGTCATGCCGATAGACAGCATGAGAGCTATGAGTGTTAGCAGTCGACCAGACCTGCAGACAGAAGCAGTGCTTCGAAACCCCGACATAGACACAGGCCCACCAATGCCTGATGCTGCGCATCTTTACACAAATCTATGATTAGCTGGTATAAGAGCGTTATGGATTACGTCTTCCAGGTGTGAAACCAGGCAATGTAGGACACCACATGCTCCTGCGGCTTCGCTGGAAAAGTCAGGTCGGGAATCTGCAGAAGGGTCATCAATCGGCCTGGCCTATTCGAGCATGGACACTGAAAGGCAGTCCGTTTATCATTCTTGGCCTGTGGTGAGAGGATCATACGACTTGCTCAGCACAGCCTTGCTCCTGCGAAATGCTTATATGCCTTCGATGTTTGCCATTTCTCAAACATCAAACGTTCCGCATTTATAGAACGTGTTCGCAAGGTGTACAGACAATGACAACAGAGTTCAAGACAATACTCGACGACCTGAAGACAAGTGCCGTCCTGGCAAAGAGGAACATACTGAGCTTCCTCCTAGCCACATTGGGTATGGCCCTGCTCGTCGGTGTGATCCTTCTAGTATTCGCGATGCCGTTCGCTATACTTGCAGTCTCAGCTGGTCCTGCTGCCGTACAGGCATGGGCAGATTCGCTTGTTGCGCTTGCCATGGCGAACCCCATAGGGACAGGCGTGGCATTCTACGTGCTGCTTGGCCTTCCTATCATCACCCTCATCCTGATTGTTGTCGGTTCCATCTATGGCATCAGCAAGGAGATAGTTGAGACCGGCACGACCCGTGCTGAATCGGCCTTCTCATGGTTTAGGCGCAAGTTTCTCTCCTTTGCAGGTGCAGGCTTCCTGCTGTCTCTTGTCATCGTGACCCCCGCCGCAGCAGTAGCGGGTGCAGTGTCCTTGGCCTTCAACTACACTCCCCCTGTCTGGGCACAGCAGGTGGTTTCGATGTTCTCGTTCATCTGGTGCTTCATCACAGTGGGTCTGTGCATGATGGTCCTTCCTGCAGTCACACATGGCAAGGGCGTACAGGAGTCCTTCAAGGAGTCCTTCAGGCTTGCGAGGACAAGGTTCGACCGTGTCTTCGGTCTGTTGACAGGCATTGTAGTGCTTCTAGCAATCAGTTTCGGTCCCGCGGCAATCTGGGGAATGTGGATAGGTCTGACCGGCGTACCTCCACCAATGACACTGAATCCAGTCTCCGTTTTTGTCATGGTATGGAGTGCTATCGCAGGACTGTTGTGGTTCGTCCTGTTCATCCCAATGAGCATAGTTGCCTCGTGCAAGGTCTATGCTGAGCTGACCAACGCCAAGGTCGGTTATCAGCAGGCTCCCCCAGAACTACCAATGGTCTAAGCGACACACAATTGAGGGCATCCCGACAGTACACAACCCGAGGGTGCCCTCCTCAACTCCCCCAGGTGAAGAGATATGATATCGAAACAGGCGAGCTTTAGGACTCTGATGGACGACATTAAGATCAGCATCAGATTTGCCGTGAAGAACTTGATCACTTTCCTGCTCGGCATGGTTGGTGTTCTCATCGTGACCGGCCTCTTGATGGGACTGGTCTTTGGTCTAATCATGCTGCTGCTGTCAGTATTGATAGGTTTTGACGCCATCGTGACCTTCTTCATGTCGTTGGGAGTCCTCCTCGCGGACAGCAACGCACTTGCCGCACTACCACTGGTGGGTCTCTTCGTACTTCCCATGTTGAGCCCATTGTTCATTGCTTTGGGAGCACTCTACGGCATTGGTCGAGAGATTGTGGAGAGCGCGGGTGCAACAGCTGAGGGTGCCTTCGTCTGGTATAGGTCCAAGTTCTTGTCTCTGGCCGGCGGAGGCATCATCATCGCTCTGTTCATTCTGGGTCCACTGCTTGTGGGCTTCTGGTTGGTGCTTCTCCTGGCGGGCCCAGTACTGAGCGTGTCCTCACAGGCTATCCTTACAGCAGTCACCGTGGCATGGATCCTGCTCGCTCCCGGTCTGGTCTCGATGGTCTTTCCAGCCATAATCGACGGCCACTCGGTAGTCAGCGCAGTGAAGACATCGCTCAGGATGAGCAGGGACCACTTCGACCGAGTCCTCTCCACATGGCTCTCCTTTGTCCTCATGGCACTCGTCATCTTGGCTCCTACAACGGTGAGTCAAACGATACTGCTCTCTGGCTTCGTGGACGCGCTTCCTTGGACTGCGCTTCTCGGTGGCGCTGCTGCCATATTCACATTCACTGTCCTGTTGCCGTCACTCATAATCGCTCAGACTCGAGTGTACATGATACTCAGCGGGGAGGATGTTCCGCTCGAGTCTCAGGAGACATTGCCCGACATGAGACTTGTCGGAGGAGTGTGAGCGAAGTGGCGACACCCGACCGTGTGGAGCCAATGAAGGACCTCGAGGTCATCTCGGACCCGGAGACCCTGAAGGTGCTGTTCGACCATGTGAGAGCTGAGATTGTATTCAAGTATCTGTGCAAGAACGCGATGACGGTCAAGCAGCTCTCCGATGCCCTTGGAAAGAATCCGGGGACCATACTTCATCATATTGACAAGCTCAAAGCAGCCGGACTGGTTGTCCAGGAACGCACTGAACAGACAGTCACCGGCATAGTGCAGAGATACTATCGAGCGACTGCGAGAGAGTTCAGACTAGGCATCAGTGAGATGATGCGGTCTGAGGGTGGAGTCCGTGACTTCGCCGCAAAACGCCTCTCGTCAATGGTGTCTGGTCTTGCTGTGTACGGAGTTGAGATTCCCGAACACG
Organism: Candidatus Thorarchaeota archaeon; assembly: GCA_013388835.1. NCBI lineage: Archaea > Promethearchaeati > Candidatus Thorarchaeota > Candidatus Thorarchaeota archaeon. The sequence continues at coordinate 46,458 of JACAEL010000007.1, forward strand.
ACATGGCCGAAGCGATTGAGCGACTACAGCGGCTCATTGAACGGGAGAACGAAGTGAGTTCTGATGTGCCAATTGTGGATAGTAGGACTTACGACAGACTCCCAAAGGCTGTACGCGACGACGCATCCCGGATCATGCGTCGCTTCGTGTTGGACACTGATCCGGAATACACCCGACTGAGAGAGGAATGGCATGCATTCCTTCAGTCCCACCTAAGAACGAAGGTGAAGAGACAATGAGTAATGGATACACACAGAATAGAAGCATGGTCATCTGCATCATTGCGATGATCGGTATCGGTTCCTTGCTGGCTGGTTTCGCAGTGTTACTGGGCTCTTCCGGCTGGAACTGGAGCAGTGACAACACGCCGCGCCACTTCGACTTCGATGAGCTACGAGGCCCAATCAACGAGACAGTCGTGCTGAATGTGACCATGGACGTCGGAGCGGTGACGGTCAGCTTCGTGGACAACTCGACCCTGTTGTACCGGATTGGACTCACCACGACAAACAGCACGGTCATCAAGGACGGGGCTCCGACAGTCACCCTTCAGGCTGGCGTCATCAATCTTGACTATACAGTCGGCACAGTGGTCGTATACCTCGGGTCGGGCATTGCCTACGACCTCAGAATCAAGACGACTACAGGTGATGTTGTGGTCACCGCATTGGGCGTCGCTTCTGTCAGCGACATATCGCTCACGTCCAGTGTCGGTGCTGTTCGCCTGACGATGACTGAGAGCGCATCCCTTGTAGGGAACGTCACATGCGATTTGGAGACAGATGTGGGCGACATCAGCGTCAACATCGACCTTGCAGCAGCAATAGGAGGCAGCTTCGGATGTACCACTGGTATCGGTTCGGTTTCAATCAGTGCTCCCGGTTGGACACAGATTGACTCAAGGCACTACCAGACCGCCAACTATGCCACCGCATCACAACGCCTGACAATCACTGCAAAAACGGGCACCGGGAGTGTGTCCGCTGTCTTGATGTAGTTCCAGTCCTATCGTTGAAGGGAGGTCCTTCTCCTCCCTTCCTGTTCTCTTCTTCTCCCATCTTGACTATCCAATGAGTCATGCGTTCGTTGCCATGTCGCAGCGTTTCAGTTGTCGTGCTCTCTTGAAATGCTGTCATCCAGCGCATCCCGGTGCTGCCCGGTGATATGGAGGTCTTGCCTCTCTCCTCCGGGAGTGAATAGCCTTCAGTGTCAGACTTTGTCAGACGAACCGCGGACGGTCCTGTTGAGGTGAGCTGTCTCGAGTATTACTGGAGCGTGTCCGGCCCGGTCACAGCGCAAGGAGCCGCCTGCTCAATGCGACCTTACTGCTCTCGCCTGCTTAGTCGTTCTGCTCTGAGCTCCTGCATGACTCTGCATCTCTCAAGCCATAGAGTCTCATAGTCGGAGTGCTCAACTAGCCTGTGCTCCAGATCCGGTACAGAGTGAATCCCCTCGCTCCTGCACCATCTCACGCATATCCTGTATGCTTCCCAGTCCAACTCCTCATCTTCCCACACAACCTCTATGCTGCTGGCACCACTCAGATGCCATGCCAGCCCCCTTGTGTGGCCATCAGTTGAGACGAGCTCTCCATCAAGCTTCTTGACCGGGATTGGTTCAATCAGTTTCCCGTGCCCCGCAGCAAACTCGTTCATTACGGCAGCCAGCTTGGCCTTGCTGACATAGAGTTGATTTGGCTGAATCTCCCCGAGCGGAGGGCTGAATCTCTCTGTTGTCACATGATCACATGCTGACTGTGCCTTGGGACTCACTTGAATTGTTCGCAGTCGTTACCAGCGGTCGCATCTCACCAACGATGTACCAGTTCAATAGCAACAATCGTTCGTCTTTTATTCCGACACCATCTCTGGATGCTGATGTAAAGGTAGAGGAGTGTCAGCATCTGAGCGAATCACAGTGGCTTCTGATGGAGAGCCCAATCATCCGGAAACTGTTCGTCTGCGTGTTTGCATTCGGTTTCACACTCGGTGCACTCCGTTTCCTGTTTCCCTTTCAGATTGTCAATCTGGGCGGGACTGAGGCTCTCGCATCGCTGGGAGGTACCTACTCTGCCATCGGCCAAGTCCTCGGGCTGATGCTGATTGGCAGGCTCTTTCGTAGCGAGAGGCGGTCTCTTGCTATCATCGGTTTCAGCGTAACTGCCTTCACGCTCACAATGGGACTGGTCCAGGACAGTGTGCTCCTAGCCACATGCCGCATCACAGAAGGCATCGCGTCAGCAGTGTTGGTCCTCCTTATAGTACGAGTGTCGTGTCAGTTCGCTACGTGTCGAGGGGAGTCTGTCGGAACGCTTCTTGCAGCGCTGTTTCTCGGGTCTGCAATTGGCCAAGGGCTTGTTGGTCTCCTCGTAGAGAGCGCAGCCACCTCGTTCATGATTGCCCAGAAGGAGGCCATTCAGTTCCTTTCTCTGCTTCTTCTTGTTCCGCCAGTACTCGGTATGGCGCTTGCGCCATCACCAACCAGCGGGCCCCACACAAAGGACACCGCACATCTGAATGCCGACCACGGGCATGTGCACCTCTCACACATAGTCCACTCATTGATGTCCAAGAGAGCGGTCCTCTTGGCAGTGGTCTATCTCCTCTATGACTTCTCCCATGGACTGTACACGCCTGTGCTGTCTCTAGTCGTCAGTGGTAATGGCGTACCATTGGAACTGATTGGTCTATCGTATCTGGCTGGTGACATAGTCTGGGGTCTCGTACAGCTGTACTCTGGTCGTTTGGTGGACCGTCTCGGTCATGTTCTTCCGCTGGTGGTCAGTCTGGCGACCAAGGGGGTCGTCGTGCTATTATACCCCACAGCCACTTCGCTGTATGGTTTTGTCCCGCTTCTTGCCGTAGCTGGTGCTGCAGAGGGCTTCCTAGAGCCATCACGAAACGATGCGGCGATGGAGTACAGTACAGCGAAGGAGGTGGTACACAGCCATCCCCATGTCTACTTGAGCCGAACATCAGGTGCATCGCTCCCTCTGTCGAGACACGAACACGAGCACACCCACAAGAGTGCCCCCGATGAGGCAGTCTCACTGCTCCAGATCCTCGGAATAATGGGCTTTGGACTCGGTTCTGCTGGGGGTGCCTGGCTGCTCGTGACTCAAGCTCCACTCACGTTTCTAATACTGCTTGGAGGATGGGTGCTATTGGCGACAAGCATGATCTCTGCAGCTCTGTACCGAAGACGTCCGTCTCCTGAGATGTGAGCGCCAACAGCATCCGTCGCTTCCACAAACAATATCCGTATCGCATGGTGGAGCAACCCGAGGTCGAATATGCAGTTCAAGTCAAGGACCAATAACAATGGCCTAGAGGTCGAGTTCCGAGGACGATGGTATCCTATTGTGTACGAGAAGGATGTCTGGATGTCCACGCCGGAGCGTACCAGAGTTGCGATCAAGGACAACCTCGCTCTCGCAGTCACGATGCACCTTCCGTTGGTGTTCGGCGAGAGTGAGGCGGTCTATCACTCGGGACGTCCTGTTCTTGAGCCGTACTTCTTCATGAACTTCATGAGGGACATACCTTCGTGCACAGAGGTCGATGGTCTGGACACTGCTGAGACCACCCGAAAGTGGTTCAATACATACTACCGGTTCATGGACCCCGTGGTTGTGTACCCCTCCTCTGAACCTGTGAGGGACCCGCACCGTGCGATAGTAGGGCTCAGCTTCGGCAAGGACAGCCTTCTGACATTTGCAGTGGCTGATGAACTGGGTCTGGACCCCGAGATAGTCTATGTAGTAGAACACAGCCTCACCTATGAGGAGAAACACAAGACCGCCCTTGCCGAACGCTTCAAGAAGGAGTTTGGCAAGTCGCTCTGGAAGCTAGAGCATGAGACCGGCCTGCTACGTGACTACCCCCATCTGGGACTACCCTTTTCCGAGTTCGGATGGGGTCTCCAGACAACCGAGTACGCGCTTGAACTGATTCCCTTTGCATATGCGCTGGGCGGCAAGTATCTCCTATTTGGAAACGAACACACCACCGCTGAGACCTACATGAGCGCTGACAAGAGCGGTCCCTGGCTTGTGAACCCCTGCTACGACCAGACTCATGAGTGGACCGTTCACATAGACCAGATAACTCAGATGTTCTCGGGCCGCTCGGTGCGCACAGGCAGCCTGATCGAACCATTGATGGACATGATGATACAGCGTACGCTCGCGCGTAGATACCCCAAGTATGCCAAGTATCAGATGAGTTGCTTCACTGAGACCGAGGCGGGCAAAGACTACCACTGGTGTCACAACTGCTCCATCTGCGCAAAGATGTACCTGCTCTGTGCAGGCAGTGGTGTGGACCCGCAGGTTATAGGACTGAGGCAGAACATGCTCAATCGCGAACACAGACGTCTCTTCACTCTATTCGGAGGCAGGTCTGCTCTGACGTATGCTAACACCCCGACAGCCAAGGACGAGCAGCTGTTTGGCTTCTACTGCGCGGCGCTGAAGGGCGCTAAAGGGGAGCTCGTTGAGGACTTCAAGTCCAGTGAGCTGTTCCAAGAGGCCAAAGAACGCGAAGACGAGTTGTTCAAGAAGTTCGTCACGGTGTATGAGCCCATCTCGGTACCAGCTGAACTCAAGGCACAGGTGATGTCAATCTATAGAGAAGAGCTCGCAAGCTTTGAACTATAGGCGCTGGTAGTAAGGTTATAAGCTGAGCCGAGCTCGTCATTTCAAGTGTGGTCACATGCGCATCGGACTTGTACTGAACACAAGGAAAGGGCACTCGGAATTTGAGGTCGAGTACGATCCCCCTCACACAATCGAGCTCATCAGACATGGAATCGAGGCGACGGGTCACGAGTATGTCTTCATCGAGGCCGATGAGAACTTGGCCGAGCGTCTGAAGGCAGCTCGACCCGACTTGGTGTTCAATCGGGCTGAGGGCATCCGTGGAGACAGTAGGGAGTCGCACGCCCCGGCCATCCTCGAAATGCTTGGTATCCCGTACGTGGGCGGCAACGTCCTCACGACAGCCGTCGGCCTCAACAAGGCATGGACCAAGAAGATACTCGCATATCACGGCATTCTATCAGCGCAGTTCCAAGTCCTCAAGGCAGTGCGTGATGCAGACGCGGCTGTGTTCAAGTACCCTGTCATTCTGAAGCCCAACGAGGAGGGCTCCTCAGTGGGCATAAACGAGGACAATGTAGTGCACAACAAAGAGCAGCTGAAGAAGAAACTCGCTGAGATGCTGAAGGATTACCAGCAGGGTATCCTCGTCGAGCAGTTCATTGAAGGGCGCGAGTTCAGTGTTGGTGTCCTGGGCACGTCCAACGGAGGGTTTGAGGTACTCCCCATACTTGAGATCGACTTCTCTCAGCTGCCACCTGAGGTGGGCGGGGTGTTCGGTCAGCGCGCGAAGACAATCTATGACAGCCTGGACAACTACATATGTCCGGCGAAGATCCCCGCCAGTCTGAGAAAGGCCCTCGGTGACTTGGCCGTCAGGATTGCAGAGATACTCGGCTCTGTGGACTTCGGGCGTATTGACTTCAGAATGGATGACAAGGGTGACATCTACTTCCTCGAAATCAACCCACTGCCCGGAATGGACCTTGACATGGAGAACAGAGACTTCTCGTTCTATCCATTCATGGCCATGAAAGCAGGCTATTCGTATGACGAGCTGATTCGACGGCTTCTGGAGTCTGCATGTCATCGCTATGGACTGAAGCTATAGCCGTGGTTCTTTCCCATTGGGCGTGAGCGATGATGCTTGACGGTCAACCGACGCCGGATTCTCCAGTCTGGGTCAGTCTTCTTGAGAGGTTGAGGCAGGAGCTGGGACCAGACACAAGGCTCGTCTTCCCGAGGACTTGGACTGAACAGCACACCATCTGGTTTCATAAGATCGAGTCAGAGTCGTTTAGAGCGGAGCTGAGATACTCCGACAGGGAGATCATGGAGCGGCTTGAGAGGCCCAAGTCGATGGCCATGTTTGTTGTCACGGAGGAGCAACCTGAGGCAGTATTGCTTGGTTATCCGCTCGGTGAGTCGACTACTCGGAAGTTCTACTTGGACACTATGGCGGTGATGAAGCGGGGCCGTGGCCTCGGCAGACTGATCCTACAGACACTCATCGACTGGTTGAAGAACCAGGGGTACACGTCATTACAGCTCGACACGGAGGAGTTCAACGAGATTGGGATTCCCCTCGTATCCTTCTACACTAAGCTGGGGTTTGCGGTTCTCTCACAGGACAAGACCGGGAACGTGAGTATGGAGCTGGTCCTTCGACCACTGGTCAGCTGAAGTCCCTGCCTGTGAGGATGGCCACAAACCTGCCCATCACAGTCACTTTGCTGTCGGCGAGGTCGTTCATGACTGCAAGAGTACTCGCAGATGCAGGCAGCACGTTCAGACCTTCTTCCTGTCTCAGGAGCCTCGCGAACTCTATCATCTTGGTGTCCGATGCGTACTCTGCAAAGCCTCCCGACTCGTAGATGGCATCCAGTGCCTCCTGTCCATCGAAGGAGTGCCAGTTTGTCAGCGGTTCGTTGACCCTGCTCTCCCTTATCTCGTCCCGGCCGAGGTCAATCATCCTCCTGCTCTTGAGCTTGTAGGACTTGACTATGGGGTTTCCACGTCTCGTACTAGTGGCCACTATTCTTGGAACCAGCGGTATCTTTCCGCTCTCATGGAGCTTCTTGAAGCCCTCATAGACACCTGCAAGAGTTGTCCCGTTTCCGACCGGGACAAAGACATAGTCTGGTGCACGCCGCAGTTCTCTGAAGATCTCCATGCTGATCTCAGCATACTCCCTAATCGAGAGTTCCTTCACACCGTCCACTCCGGGGTTTGCATTGAACCAGCCGTATTCCCTGCACAGCTCCGATGACCTGATGACCAGGTCCTCGTACTGCCCCTCTTCGTAGTGTATCTCGGCCCCCGAGTCGAGCATCCTCTTGACTCTGTCCTTTGGAAGATGATAGTCCTTCGGAATGAAGATGTGCGACTTGAGTTCCCAGAGCTTCGCTGCGTATGCGATGGCAGCTCCAAAGTTCCCACAGGACGCGGTGGCTATAGAGTCAAAGCCTTCCAGTTTTGCTTTCTCGGCCAGAGCGAGTGATATCCTGTCCTTCTGAGTGCCGGTAGGATTACCTCCCTCAAACTTCAGGTACAGCTTCTCAACTCCGACATACCTGGCGACATTGCGTGACTCAATGAGCAGGGAAGAGCCAACAATGTCTCTGTATCTGGCTTTGGGCAGTTCACGCTTCACGATGGCCCCGTTCGGTCCCGGTCGCTCCGTTCCGTTTAGTTCCCTTTTCATGTCAAGCAATGCCCGGCCTAGAAGGTGAAACCCGTCGAGCTAGAGCTGAAACTGAGGGAGTCCCTTCGTCAAGACAATGCTTCAGTTGTCATGTCTTTATATTCTTATGCTCGACCTCACTTGACACTGCTATGTGTGTCACTCTGGAGTCTCTTCATGCGTGCCAGAGTCTCAGCAGCCTTTGCCCTGTCACCTGCCTCTTCGTAGAGGTCGTGTGCCACACTCCATGTGCGGATTGCCTCATCTCTCCGACCCATCCTCTCGAGTATCTGCGCACGATAGTATAGGTTGATTGGTTTGTCAGGACTGAATGAGAATGCAGCATCAAACTCATCAAGTGCCTCCTTAAGTCTGCCCAGTGATAGCAGTACGAGCCCTCTCTCATGGGCCACATCAGCATCGTTGGGAGCAAGTGCGCGGGCCGTGCTCAAGCACTCGAGAGCGGTCTCTCGGTCGTTGGTTATCAGCATTATCTGCGCTGTCCTCACCCATGCACGGGCGTTCTCTGGGTCTACAGCCACTGCCTTTTCATATGCGGCTGATGCCTCGCGATACGACTTCAGGAACCGGTGAAGGTCTCCCTTCTTTATCCACAGCTCAGCATCATCAGACTTCACCGCCAGTGCTCTTCCTATGTACTGCAGCGCCTGTTCGAGCTTCCCTGTGACAGTATAGGTATCGGCAAGCGTATCCAGTAGACCTGGGTGTTCGCCGCACGCACGAAGCCCATCCTCAAGAACCTCTCTTGCCTGCTCCAGTTTCTTTTGTTGTACGTAGGTCTTGGCCAAGTCGAGGTAAGCAGTCGAGCAGCTGCCATCTGACCAGAGCGCCTTTCGGAACCACAGGACCGCGACGTCATCGTTCCCCTCTGCGCGGTGTAGAAGGCCTCTAACATGAAGTGCCTTCGCAGAGTTTGGTGTGATTTCAAGCGCCCGTTCGAGATGAGTCTTGCTGCCCTCAATGTCACCCACTTCCAGCAGCACTCTGGCCATCATAGAGCGAACGTCCGGGTTGTCGGGGTCAAGCGCTATCGCATTCTCGAGGCTCGCGATTGCTTCACGGTGATTGTTCATGGAGAGATGCGTGTGCGCCATGTTTACCCATGCGACGATCTGTTTACCGTCCATGGATACGACACGTTCATACATGCTTAATGCTTTGACAAAGTCCCCCTCTTGGAAGTGCATGTTGGCCAGTCTGAGAAGTAGCTCTGGCAGCCGCTGATCACCAGCAATAGAGTCGATTGCCTTCTCCAGCTGTTCCTCTAGGTCTCCCACTGCTTTCCTCTCGCGTGTACTCGCAATGGGAACTCTGACTCTCTCTGGGTCGACCTGAGTTCCAATACTGATGTCGGCAAGTCGCCTCATGATTGAGGACACGATATCGTCGGGCAACGTACATCCTCCCCTTAGAGGGAAGTATGCATGTCTGCTTATGAATCTTCACGATGGTGTGAGGGCATCAGGAGAAAGCCGGCAGACGAACTATGCAACGACCTTCACAGGTCTGAGGTTCACCGTCCTGCGTTCACCTGCAACACTGTCATACTCAAGCACTCCGACGAGTTCCCCTTCGGCGCCAGGCTCAAGCTCAAACTCCACCTCTGCCACTGAAGTTGTACCGGGTTCGACGGTGCCAATCTCTTGAGTCTTGATCTGGTCCGTCAGGTTTGGAATGCCCAGCACTACTTGCACACTACGCATGGGTGAGGCAGAGTAGTTCCGCACCACAACACCGAAGATGAGTCTGCCCTCGCGAATCTTATACTCAACAACGACGTCCATCCCGGGCTCAAGACCCGGACTGGTTGGCTCAGCAATCGTAATGAACTCCTTTCTCGATAGCCGCTCCCGTGTCTTGATTCCCACGATGGCCAACAGGACCCCTAGCAGCATGATGCCACTCAGTGCGAATGCCCAGTGGAGCCTCGGGTCCGGGTCCAATGAGTCTGGAATCCAGTCGCCGTCTGTATCAGAATTGAGCGGGTTCGTCCCATAGACCATGACTTCCTCCCAGTCTGTGAGTCCGTCGCCATCGCTGTCAGCCAGCTTCGGGTCTGTCCTGTGCACCGTGTACTCGATGCCATCAAGGAGCCCGTCTCCATCTGTGTCATTGTTCCGTGGGTCAGTGAGCGTGGTCATTATCTCGAAGTAGTCATTCAGGAGGTCGTCGTCAGTATCCGCCTTCTTTGGAATCGTGTGGTGAACCATGACCTCGTCGTAGTCTGTGACCCCGTCATTGTCCGAGTCTGGGTCGAGCGGGGCGGTGTCCCATGTGATGACCTCGTCATAATCTGACAGTGAGTCGTCATCTGAGTCGGAGGAGCGCGCGTCGGTACCGAGTACAACGACTTCTTCGTAGTCGCTCAGACCATCATGGTCTGTGTCGTTGAGCAGTGGTGATGTCTGATACAGATGGTATTCGGCCCCGTCCAAGAGCAGGTCACCATCCGAGTCAGTACTCAGAGGGTCTGTGCCGAGACTGACCTCCAGTCCATCCAACATGTCATCATTGTCCGAGTCCGGGTCCAGTGCGTCTGTGTAATAGACTCGGAGTTCTTCCAAGTTTCCAAGGTCATCATCGTCCGAGTCCCACAGAGAATCGAGGACCCCCGGGTGCGTCATCTGTTTCGACGGGTCTGTGTTGGTCAAGAAGACCTCCTCGTAGTCGGTCAGGCTGTCCGAGTCGGTGTCGTTGACCAATGGGGAACAAGAGTAGGTCTTCACTTCCTCGCCGTCCGTGAGACCATCTCGGTCCGTGTCGCGAGTAAGCGGGTCTGTACTGTACTTCGTGACCTCTTCATGGTCTGTGAGTCCATCGTCGTCAGTGTCCCTACTCCGCGGGTCTGTTCTATGAGTGTTGACTTCAGCACCGTTGGATAGACCGTCGCCATCCTCGTCATCATAGTAGTCCGAAGTGCCATCATCGTCTGTGTCCTTGTCCCGCGGGTCTGTCTTCGTGAGACGACACTCTTGGTAGTTGGTCATGAGGTCTCGGTCTTCATCATCGCCGCCATCTGAGATGCCATCGCCATCTGTGTCGTAGAGTTGAGGTTCTGTCCTTGTGAGCGTTATCTCCTCAAGGTTGGTTAGCGTGTCATTATCAATGTCCCAATCCGCGTCGGATGTACCATCGCCCCTTGTGCTGTACCGAAGTGGGTCTGTGAGGGTCATGTTGACCTCCTGAAAGTCAGTCAGGTCATCAAGGTCCGAGTCTGACATGAGCGGGCTCGTTCCAGTTGCCACTTCCTGTCCGTCAGTCAGACCATCGCCATCGGTGTCCTCCTTGAGCGGGTCGGTGTTGTGAACATACAGCTCGCCACCGTCTGTGATGCCGTCTAGGTCGCTGTCCGGCTGCAGTGGGTCGGTCTCAAACACCTTAATCTCGTCGTAGTCTGACACTCCATCCGCGTCGGTGTCTGTGCTGTTCAGAAGTGTGTGGTAGACCCGGGCTTCCTCGCCATCCTCGAGAAGGTCATTGTCGGTGTCCGTGTCGTTTGGGTCACTGAAGTAGCGGAACACCTCGTCCCAGTCATCAAGGCCGTCGCCATCCGAGTCAATGGATAACGGGTCTGTCATGGTGACATTCACTTCGTAGTAGTCGCCCAGTCGGTCACCGTCGGTATCATAGAGTGAGCAGTTGGTGTCATGAAGGTAGATCTCGAGGAAGTTGTTGAGTCCATCAGCGTCGATGTCCTCTAGGTTGTCATTGATGCTATCCCCATCTGTGTCCGGATTGAGGGGGTCCGTCTTGCTGTTCTGTATCTCATCATTGTCCGCCAGACCGTCTCCATCCGTATCGGCAAGTAGTGGGGATGTCCCGTACACATCGACTTCATCTCCATCTGCCAGAGAGTCGAAGTCCGAGTCAGCGTTCTCGGGGTCTGTTCCCAGACTTACCTCTTCGTAGTCATTGAGTCCGTCTTCGTCTTGGTCGGCCTCCAGTGGGTCTGTACGGTAGACCATCCACTCATCATAGTCGCTGAGCCCATCATCATCTGTATCATTGCTTCTCACATCCGTGCCGAGCTGCAGTTCCCTCTTGTCGTCAACCCCGTCACTGTCTGTGTCTGGTGAGTTGGGGTCACTCTGCGACTCATTTACCTCAAAACCGTCACTGAGCTGGTCACCATCGGAGTCCCACTGCGTTGGTACTGTGAAGTGGACATGCACCTCTTCGTAGTCAGTCAGGTCATCCCAGTCAGTGTCTGAGCCCGTCAGATCAGTATGGTACACCATGTACTCTAGATAGTCATCGAGTCCGTCATCATCAGTGTCCCTGTCTGTTGGAGATGACACGGATTCATACGCTTCGAGGCCATCTGGCAGACCATCTCCATCCGTGTCAAGCTTGGTCGCATTGCTGTGGTAAGCGTAGAGCTCCAGACCATTGACAAGTCCATCGCCGTCCATGTCAAGGTAGTAGTCAGACGTGCTGTTGCCTGCCGTGCTCCAGAGTGTCGCGTTGGTTCCTAGGATGGCTATCTCAGAGTAGTCATCGACGTTGTCGGAATCGCTGTCCTGTATTGTTGGGTCGCTTCCGTACTGCACCTCGTCAAAGTCCTCGAGGCCATCACGGTCTGTGTCTCTGGCTAGCGGATCCGAGTGGTACAGCAGGATCTCATCGCCATCCCACAAACCATCGTCATCACTGTCCTTGTCACCCGGGGATGTCTTGTGGGTGTCCACCTCCTGACCGTTGGTAAGACCATCGTCATCCGAGTCGTAGTCGTAGTCCGGTGTTCCGTACGTGGTGGGGTCGTTCGGGTCTGTGAGGGTCACATTGGTCTCTATGAAGTCATTTAGCCCATCCATGTCACTGTCCGTCCGCAGTGGGTCTGTGTTGTAGTGTTGAACCTCCTGTCCATCCAGGAGACCATCACCATCAGTGTCCGGTCTCAGCGGATGCGCTCCAGCAAGACTCTCCTCGTAGTCGTCAAGTCCGTCATCATCAGTATCTGCATCCTTGGGGTCGGTCTCTCCCGGGTCGACGATGCCATTCAGATTGATGTCCTCGCCCGGTTCGCCGGGGTCCCAGCGACTGTTGTGGTCTAGGTCATTGAAACCGTCGTAGAGTAGGTCCCCATCAGTATCCCAATTGAGTGGGTCAAGGTCGAGTTGAACCTCAAGTCCATCTCTCAGCAGGTCCCCATCCGTGTCTCTGAGAATCGGGTCTGTGCCATACTGGCGAATCTCTTCAAGGTTGGTGAGTCCATCATGGTCCTCGTCATCATTGCCATCTGGCGTACCGTCCTGGTCTGAGTCACTGTTCAGCGGGTTGGTGTGTGTCTTTCGCACTTCCTCTGCATCAGTGAGTTCGTCGCCATCAGTGTCGGCAGACGCCGGATTCGTGCCCGCATTGTACTCCTCCAAGTTGGTCAGGGCATCGTTGTCAGAATCCTCACCACCGTCCAGTGTCCCGTCATCATCTGAGTCGTTGTACAGAGGGTCTGTGTTGGTCTGTTCCACTTCAAACCGGTTGGGGAGACCATCCGAGTCACTGTCATACAGGTCGTCGCGTGGTTGCCCTGCTCCATGTGTATAGGCGTTGAGCGGATTGGTCTGTGTGACATATAGCTCTACGCCGTTGGAGAGGTTGTCACCGTCGAAGTCCTCATCATAGTCGCTTATCGAGTCGTCATCAGTGTCCTTCCGGAGTGGGTCTGTGTTCAGTACAAGGACCTCATCACCATCTTTCACACCATCCTCGTCGGTGTCAGGCCTTCGGGGATGTGTGTTGCGGACATATAGCTCATCGTAATTTGTGAGAGAGTCGAGGTCCGAGTCCTCAAGATCGTCATTCACCATGTCACCGTCTGTGTCTGAATTGAGCGGGTCTGTCTTTGTCAAGTATATCTCGTATCCGTTGGCAAGGCGGTCTCCATCGCTGTCCCAGTAGTAGTCGTTCACAGCGGCATTGAATGTGTGCGCGTTTGTCGCATTGAAGAATGGATATCGAATCACCTCATCCTTGTCCCCAATCCCATCGCCATCGGTGTCCCAGAGCGTGCCGTTCGTGCCGTGATACACTTCTGCTGCATCGTCTAGGCCATCGCTGTCAGTGTCTGCTAGCCCGGGGTCTGTGCCGTACGTGTGCACCTCATCATAGTCGCTCAACGAGTCGAGGTCTGTGTCGTTGCTGTTCGGATTGGTGTTCCATGTATTGACCTCCTCACCATCAAGCAGTCCGTCCGTGTCTGTGTCGTTGCTCAACGGATTCGTGTGCTCGACACGGACTTCCTCACCATCAAGCAGTCCGTCCGTGTCTGTGTCGTTGCTCAACGGGTTGGTTCCGTATGTGACATACTCTGCATAGTCATCGAGTGTATCGTTGTCGGTGTCGTCCTTGATTGGAGATGAGCCAACTTGCATGACCTCTTCCCAGTCTGTGAGTCCATCCCAGTCCGTGTCATCCCTCAGCGGATTTGTCTTGTAGGTCTTGACCTCCTCACCATCAAGCAGTCCATCGTCGTCGCTGTCGGGATCCCATACGTCAGTACCAACAGAGATCTCTTTCCAGTTCGCCAGCCCATCCCCATCTTCGTCATCGTAATAGTCTGAGACCCCGTCGTTGTCACTGTCAACGTCATTTGGGTCTGTCAGGGTGACTCGCACCTCTTGTATGTTGGTCAGTCCGTCGCCATCATTGTCGTCCTGAGCATCATCTATGCCATCATCATCCGAGTCACTCTCTGTCGGCAGTGTGAGCGTCACATTGTTCTCTTCGAAGTCAGTGAGAAGATCATCGTCAGTGTCGATGTCATTGGGGTCTGTGGACAGGTAGACCTCTTGCCAATCGGTCAGGCCATCACCGTCGGTGTCGACATCGTTGGGGTCTGTGTTGTAGGTGATCACCTCAGCGAAGTCGTCAAGTCTGTCACCGTCAGTGTCTGCAAGCAGCGGCGAGGTGTCGTACTGAAGCACTTCCTCTCCGTCACTGAGCCGGTCCCCGTCAGTGTCGGGGTCATTCCACAGTGTCCCCTCGATGAGCCTCTCGCGCGCATCGCTGAGCCCATCACCGTCGTCGTCTCGTCCGTAGCCCTGTATTGTACCCGTGGTGGTGCCGACAAAGAACTCGGCACCGGCAAAGGAATCGATGTTTCCATCCCTCAGGACTTCTGTGAATCCCGTGACATCCGTCTGTGAGACCAGTGCTCCACTGGCGTTGTACACACGTACCTGCCCGTTGACACCAGCAACGACTTGGCTGTCAGACAGCGCCCCGATGTTTGACAGTCTGAGGGTATTGACCGCTGCGCCCAGGGTTCTGTTCCACTGCAGACTGCCTGTCGCATTGCACACCCTCAACTCACCCTGGGACCTCCCAATTACCAGCTCGTTGCCGCCGCCACTGACCAGTTGCCCCGCAGTCAGTGAAGTCACGCTGCCGCCCAGTGATAGCGAGTACGCAGGAGTACCGTTGTAGTAGTAGACATGTATCACTCCTGCAGTATCACCAAACAGGGCCTCAAGCTGAGTGCTTCCCACAAGGTCCGCGCTTGCAATAGCACCAATCGAGCTTGGGTTGTTGACTTCAAAGACAGGACTGCCGTCAGACTCCAGTAGTGAGACTCGCCCCATCTCGGATGCAATGAGCGTCTCGTCGGAACCGTCTGCGTCAAAGTCTGCGACAAGCACACGCCTCACGTCTGCATTTGTTGTGTGGTTCCACAGTTGCAATCCGGACGAGCCATATGCATAGACCCTGTTGTCGTCGCATCCAGCAACGAGTTCGTCCCGATTGTCGCCGTTGAGGTCAGCTCCTGCTACCGCGCGGCTGTCATCGGGGAGTGACACGTTTAGGAGAAGTGTCGAGTTCGAACCAAAGAGAAGCAGACCTCCAGAAGTGCCTACCAGTATCTCTCTGGGGGTGATCCCATCAGTGTCGACCGCCGCTAGCGAGTACGGTGCAGCGCCGGTTTCCCTACTCCACACCAGTTGGCCACTCTCTGAGAAGAGGAACAGTGTCTGGTTCTGGGTGATGACTCCTACCTCCAGATTTGCATCGCCGTCGAACTGGTCGATGGTGATGTCGATGACTGCTGAGCCAATGGTTATCGTCCAGACGGCGGCGGTGTCGTATTGACTGGTCCCTGCGAGAACCGTGTTGTTCGTCCTGTAGTCAAGTGTCGGCAAGGTGCCCGTGCTCTGGTCGCCAGCAGGTTGGCAGAGAATAGCTAGAATCAACGCCGCAATCAGCAGAAAGTGGTAGTTCCTCATTCTACTATACCCCTTCACGTTTCTTCCACGGCTTCACTTCGAAGTAGTCGAAGAAGTCCGCATCTACAACAGATATCTCGTTGAAAGGCATGCCCATCTGATTGAAGTGTCTGATGAGAGGCAGTACCTGTTCGGCAGGTTCATCCATGAACAACTTCAGTGCGTTTCTTCCCGCACTTGCTGTGTACTTCACTCCCGGGATGGAATGAATCTTCCTAATGGTCTGATCTGTCATCCTTGGCAAGACCACTCTGATCCCCTCGCCCTTCCCTGGAAGTGATGATATCAACTCCGCAGGTGTGCCAAACTGGCTCACGCGCCCACTCTCAAGCAGACACACTCGGGAACAATAGTCAACAATCTCTAAGTCGTGACTGATGATGACCATGGTGGTTCCCAGTTCGAAGTTCAGTTCCTTGAGATAGTTGAGGGTTTCATGCCTTAGGTGAGCATCCAGACCTGTGGTGGGCTCGTCTAGCAATAGGACGGGTGGGTTGTGTATCATACCGAGGGATATGGAGACCCGCTTTCTCTCTCCTCCTGACAGTCGCTCCACCTTCTTTGTCATCAGGTCCTCGTCAAAACCAAGTATCTGGAGAATGCTCCTTGCTCGGGCTTCAATCTCCTTTGGCCTCATTCCGAAGCACCTACCGAAGAACTGAGCGTTCTGAAGAGCCGAGAAGTCGAAATACAGGCTCATGTGCTCAATCTGCGGGACATACCCGACTAGGAGACTTATCAGAGCCCTCTTCTTGGTCACATCATAGCCGCCGACGAAGGCCTTGCCAGACGTCGGTGAGATCTGCCCTGTCAACACTCTGAGTACCGTAGTCTTTCCTGCGCCACTGGCCCCGATTATTCCTAGGAACTCCTTCTTGTTGGCAAAGAAAGAAACCCCTTTGAGCGCCTCAAACTTACCAAATGCGACCTTGAGGTCCACGATGTCAATCTCGCGTTTCGGGTCCGCTGACAGGTCATACCCCTCCCACTTTCTTGTCCACCTTGTCGAACTGCCGCTCTGCATCCTCGAGCGTCTTCCTCATCGAACGGAGAGCCTCGACCTTCTCAATTCTCTCAAGCCCCTCACTCCTAATCACATCTCCCATCTGAACAAAGGCTGCGAGCAGAGTGTTCAGCGAAGTGTCAATCTCATGTACAAGCAACGTATCAACTTCGGGTATGTGTAGCTGTTTCCGTTTCCGCCTGCGATTCCTGAACAGAGCAAGGGCAACAAATCCAAACACCCCAGTACTGCTGATAGCTGCGACCTGCGCCATCTCGAGCAGTCTGGATGGACCGACGGTGCCATTGGTTGTCGGGGGCAGGTAGAGGAAGAAGCTGATGCTCGCGTAAGTCATGGCGTAGTCTGTTGTCTTCAGTATCAAGAATATCGCATTGACTCTTCCTGGACCGTTGTAGTAGCTTGGTACGAACTGAGACGAGTAGAGGCCATCTTGAACGAATCCTGCGATGAAGAAGGCGAGCGACCCGTTGGGCAGCTCGAATGCTACTGCAACAAACAAGTCATTGACTGGTCTACCCGTGTAGTCCTCCACATTGAGATTGATGTATACGCTGCGTCCCACAGGGTATCTTGTTGTGTTCTCTGCGAGTGCGGTCCTCCCTGTCAGTGTGCTCGTCAAGAAGAACTCGTTGAGGTTTTGAAGCAGTACCGTGTTGTTGCACTTGACGAGGTTCTTATTCATGAGTATTCGTGACGAGCCGAAGAGGACCAGCTCAGGTCTTGACGAGTCAAGGAGGGCGACAGGTCGGCCGGTGAGAGTCGCGGCTGCCATCGACTGGTTGTTGTAGATATAGGTTCCTCCGCCAAGCCAGAGTGAACTCATACCTCTTGTCAGTGGTGACCCCTGAATCATTTCTGTGGTGTTATCGTTGCGGTGTTCTCCCCTCATCTCATAGCCATATGCCTGTAGCAGCGGATTCAAGGCGGTCAGGTTGGCACGGCCTTCATAGTCTCCCAGAATGACCAGCTTGCCGCCCCCGCCCGAGAAGTCCCTGATTGTCGCTATCTCAGTGCTATTGAACTCCTTTGTGGGACTGATGATTACCAGGCCAGCAAACTGTGACAGAAGGTCCTTGCTCAGTTCTACACCGGGCGTTTCGATCAGGTCTAGACCACGGTCTCCCATGATGCGCCTGAGGTTCGAGAGTCCCGAGAATGTTGTGAGCCTGAGGGACTCCAACAGGTCTGTGAGCGACCCGAGATCTGACAGACTGAGGTCACCCATGGAGATTCCATCCAGTCCCCCTGAGTCCTCCTGAGCCAGAGGAAAGCCTGTGCCGCCCCCCATGTTCATCCCTGTTTCTGCGCCACCAAACCCTCCAATTCCTGAGAGTCCTCCTCCGTGGGATGTGTCGAGCAGTATCATCGCCCGAGGATATCGAAGGTTGACCTCGAGTGTGACGTTGGCAGTCCAGCCATGCGCCGTGGAGAACACATAGTCACATCTGTGATAGCCGTCCATGGTCATGGTCGGGGCAAACAGAAACAGTGAGACGTTGTAGTAGCCTTCAACGGTCTCTGCAGGTGTCAGGGTGACGTTCCCCCAATCGGAGGCATTCCCATACTTCTCGACGGTGAGATTGCCAAGCGACACCGTAGAGAAGATCGTCATCGTGTAGAGGCCGAAGTCCGCAGGGAACCTCACATCGAACGGTCCGAATGGCAGGCGAGATGGAAAGACCGACACTGAGGCGATAGGGGTGATTACGAACAGGTCTCGGAGCAAGAAGTCATCTAGGAACCTCAGAGATGATGCTGCGAGTTGGGCGGCAGAAGTCTGGAACAACCAGATGGCTTGGTCTATTCCTCCAGAGACAACCCATGCTGCAGTATACACTGTCTCTCTCTCTGGACTCCACTCCGTGTTCAGAACCACGGCATGGAACGGACTCACGTTGTCCATTGTGAAGAAGTCCGCGAACACCGTCCCAGTGGTGTTCTCGGTCTTCCCTACAATCAGTGCCGCTATCATTGGCTGAGACTCTACACCGATGTTCATCACTACTGATCTTGACTGGTAATAAGTGCCTATCCGCGCAACTCTGGGTATGTCCGCTTCCACCACAATCAGGTCGCCATTCTGTTGCATCTGACTTGAAGGTCCCAGTACCCAGAGCGTTTCAATCATGCTGTCCAAGACTGTCCGATTCTCTCCAAAGGCCAGAGCCAGAGTCACGTTGACCTGTTCCGATGGGCGCACACTCCCAAAGTCCCACTTCATTCCCAGCCCGACGGGGCCGTCGAAGGACGTTGATCCTGTAAGGTTGTCATTCGATATGTGCGAGGACAAAGTGGAGGAGTTTCCGACCTCGAAGGCCGAGAGGCTCCTGCTCGAGTTGACTCCCATGTAGAAGTCGCCCAGGTCCTCAGAGATACCATATGCGAACAGCTGTTGGTTGTTCAGCGCATACTTGCCGTGGTCGTCCGCTCCATCTGCGTAGATGTCGAGGGAGTACGACAGGAAGAGAGTGACGTTGTCTATGTTCTCCGAACTCAAGTTCAATATGAATGGAGTGATTCTGAGGCCAGTCGAAGGTGGCACTTGGAGCGGGTTGTTGGCGTTGTAAGACTCGACAAGGATTGCAACGTAGACCTCATCGTACGACAGAATCCCAACATATCGGTTGTAGTTGTCGAGTCCTGTGGGAAGATGGACCTGATGAAGCTCTCTCTTCACTTGGAACATCATTAGACTAGTCGGCTCCATGTTGTTCCACCGAAGGTAGAACATTCCCATCAGTAGATGAGTACCAGAGTCTTGACCGAGTCTCTGATCCAGTGCGACAATTGTCGTTCCGAAGCTGCTCATCAACAGTGTGGTGTTGGAAGCCCTTCCCGCCGAGGTGATGAGCCCGAGTGCTAGCAGCGGCAGCCCCGTCGTCCTTGACCTTGGCTCAACTGGAGTCTGCCTGAGGCTCAGATAAGAAAAGGCCGCCTGGAGGTCCATCAGACCTGCGCCAGCATCATTTGCGCCATAGGGCAGTCTCACCGCAGTGTCGCGGAGCGCGTTTGCTATCACAATGGGTGTCGCTCGGTCAAAGGCCTGCATGAGTATGGCCGCAGCGCCCGCCACAATGGATGCGGATGCCGTAGTGGTGTCCGCTATCACATATCCGTCATCGACATCCTCGCCCAGTCCTCCTCCGAGCAGTCCTGCTATCTCTCCAAGGTCCCCCAAGTCGAAGTCTCCAAAACCGGCTGACGCAAGACCAGCCAAGGCCTTGGCTCCTACTATGCCCACTCCCGGCGCGACAATGTCCGGCTTGGTGATCATCTCGAGACTGGGTCCTCGGCCTGAGAATGCAGGGACTTCGCTCTTGGTCAGGTCATAGGCTCCTACGGTCAGTGCTGCTTCAGAGCCCCCTGGTGACATGACCGTCAGGTAGTCCGGTCCATCGTCTCCTGACGCCGCTACCACTAACACTCCCTTCAGAGTCGCATACTCGACTGCCTTCGAGACCGCATCGCCGGGAGACCCGAACGTGTTGAATGGCATCAGGATTATGTCTGCTCCGTGACTACATGCCCACTCTATGCCCGACACCATCCAGCTGGGTGCCGCAAAGAGCCCTCCCAGAGTGACCTTTGCAGAGAGAATGGTCGCTCCAGGTGCGATGCCTGCATACAACCCGCTCGACATGTTTCCTGTGCCAGCAGCAATGGATGCTGCATATGTGCCATGACCTATGATGTCTGTGGGCAGAGTGTCAGCCTCTACAAACGAGGCGAAAGCAGTCACCTTTGAGTCGGTCGTGTTGGCGTCATCGTCCATGTCATCGAGGTCCGGATGTGTCATGTCCACCCCGGTGTCTAGGACGGCTATCACCACGCCTGTACCGTTGTATCCTTCATCCCAGAGTTCCTTTGCACCGATGAGGTCTGCAAGGCGGACATAGTCATCTGCAAAGACAGTCGTTGTGCTCGTCCTCTTCGGACTCGTCATCTGAGCTATCTCGTTCGACCATACTCCTGTGATGAAACTCTCCGCCGCCAGTTTGCGTATCGCACTTGCTGCCATGCGAACCCTGAGCATAGAGAGCTCGGAGTAGGACTGCACGACCTCTGCCATCTCATCGAGGGCAGCTATTGCGCTCCTCGCCTTCAGTTCTCCAGCGCGCTCATCGTACCCCACGAGGACATCTCTCTCACCACTGGTCGCATTGAGAAGCCGGCTGTCAATCTTGGACTCGGGTGATACGGTCTGTTGGCTGACCGGCAAGAGTGGTGTCATCATGCCGGCTGAGGGGCTGAGCATCACTATCAGCGACAGGCAAAGCGCCAGTGCTCTCATTCCGACCATCAACTCAACACCTCTCGATACAATCATGCGGTCACTTCTCGATAGTTCCTGTCACGAGGCCCCGCGTGATGGCTATGTAGTAGTCGACCATGTCTGCCACAGTTCGTGTCTTCACAATCTTCACGCGTATGTCCTTCTCCTCGAGGGCGCTGACACACTTCTCCGCAATCTGCTCAAGTGGCTCTTCAGTGAAGACCTTCAGGAGTTCTCCCCGCTGGAGGACAAACTGAACACCCTCCACCTTTTCCAATACCTTTCTGGCCCTGGGGTCCACTTCCTCCAGCACGATGCCTACTGCAAAGCCTCTGTTAGGAAGTGACTCCTTCAGACTCTGTGGACTCCCGAATGCCACCAGGCTCTTGCCACGGATGAAGACTGCCACCTTGTCACAGAACTCCGCTTCAATCGGATAGTGCGTGATGACAACGAGTGATGTCCCATACTCTTTGTTGATGTAGTCGAGGAAGTGCCACAGCTCGTTCCTGTTGTCTGGGTCAAGCCCACTCGTCGGTTCGTCCATCAGCAACACCTTCGGACGATGGACCAGTGCTATTGCGATTGAGACCCTTCTCTGCTGGCCACCACTCAGCTCTCGTGTCATGTTGTTGCCCTTCTCAAGGATGCCGAAGTCCTTAAGCAGCATCTTTCCCTCTCTGATCAGTCGCCACTCCGGTATGTCGTATTGCTTTCCGAATGCGATGATGTTCTCAAGGGGTGTGAAGGTCTCGTACATGTAGCTCAAGTCTTGCGGGCAATAACCGAAGAAGTATCGGACCTTCTGAGCATTGCGGGAGTCAATACCAGCAATGCGCGCGACCCCCGTGCTGGGGATGTCGCCAATCAGCGCCTTTATTGTTGTGCTCTTTCCTGCTCCCGACTCACCAATCACGGCCAACATCTCTCCCTCCTTGAGGGAGAATGAGACGTTCTCGATGAGCTTCTTGCCAGACTTCAGCTTCACTGTCAGATTGCGAGTCTCTATGACATCACGATATGCCGGAGCCTGCACCCATGCGAATGGCTCGACATAGACTTTCTCGGCCATTATTGTCAGGTTCGGGTTTGAACGCGGACCAAGTAGAAACTGTGGCTGAGCAACCAGGTATATCTTGGGGTCCCCGACCGAGTCCTCGGGCTCCACTCGCACTTCAAGAGTCCCTTCGGGGAGAACAGGTGCGGGACCCACAGAGGAGCTGACCACCGTCCCCCGTATCACCATCGACACTCTGTCCGAAGCGCGTCGTCCCCAGACTGTGCATGTGACTTGATGCACCTTCAACATCCGTGCGATGTCCTTTGCCGCCTGCTGCAGATTTGGTCCGTCGTAGTACATGTCGTCATGAAGATTCTTCTTGAGGTAGTTCCTCAGTGTGATCTGGCTCGCCGCTATGTCTTGGGAGGACGCAGTGTCGCTCCCGATGGTCAGAATGGAGTCGAGGTCGCTCTTCTTCTTCTTTCTGAGGTCCTCCTCCAGCTTCATGGCTATCTGTTTCGTCAGCACTCCCTTTCGAAAAGCGAGTAGACGCCCTCTCACCCGCACCTCTTCTTTGGTGGTCGTGAGTCTACCTTCCACCTCACAGTGTATCTCCCTGTCCGAACGTGATGCACACCACTCAATCGCATCCGCTATTCTTGAGCCGGAGAAGAATGCCTCTTCCACGAACGGGGGCTCGGAGACAGCGGTCCTTCCTTCGGGCTCTGATATGCGCTGTGTTGATTCCATGTGATCACCTCATGCCAGTGTTGGTTTCTTCGAGAATATGAGCGTGGCCGCAAGTATCGACACGATGGAGAACACACTGAGTCTCATGATGCGGTCGAACACTTGTAGCAGGTTTAGCCCTTTGAAGGCAGTGTCAATGAGCAGCTTCAGTCCCTGATTCAGAGGGAGTATCTCATCGAGGATACCGACGTCTATGAAGAACCCTGACAGAATCAGGGTGCCGAACATGACGAAGAGGAACATCTGGTTTGCTTGAAGTCGTGTTGATGCTATCGACGACAGTAGTATTC
>JACAEL010000008.1 GCA_013388835.1 Candidatus Thorarchaeota archaeon
AGATCATAGTCTGGGCACTTGGCATCGACATCTCGTCTCTTCTTGTCGGTGCACTCCGTGTCAACTTCCTCTTGGTCATTGTCGTTGCGATATGGAGTCCTGTAGATGCCTTTCTGAACTTTGCAGGCCCAATCCTCTTTCTCTATGGACTGACCAAGATCATGCTACGGGGCTCTCAGAAGTTCCAGGAGTGGATAGTCAGCGCGGGAAGGCGGTTCTTTGGCTCGTTCGGAACGCTTGCGACAAGGAACGTGAAACGGAACCCTGCACGGAACGCAGCCCTGGTGTTTGTGATATCTCTGATTGTGTCCTACGGGATCTACAGTGTCGGTGCACTCCTGTCTGAGCAGGACCGCGCTCATCGCGAAGACCTCTTCACGGTCGGTTCAGATGTCTCGGGTACGTTCTCGCCCGGTGCCAACCTGACGAGTGCCCTGCCTCAAATCGAAGCGATAGATGGGGTCACATCGCTCACTGTCGAGTACCGTCTGTCATTTAGCACATCCCGTGGGTCTCTTCCCACAAGAGGGATTGATGCAGAAGAGTGGCTTGAGACCGCCTACTACGAGCCCGAGTGGTTCGTTGGCAGTTCGTTCAGTGAGGTGATGCAGGACTTCACTGGAAACAAGATCCTCCTATCCATATCTGTTGCTCGACAGCTCAGTCTGCGAGTGGGCAACAACATGACCGTGTTTGTACCCGGCTCATCCACGCCTCGAACCATGAAGGTAGTCGGACTTGTGGGGTTCGCCAGTGTGCTTGAGGAATTCGTGGGTCAATACGCGTTTGGTGGCTCCTACCCGTCTTACGTGCCCAGGGACTTCCTAGAGTCAGCAGGCGTACTCGGTTATGCTGAACAGTGGGTGCTTGTAAAGACAGCACCCGGACACAACGGTACGGCCGTAGAGGAGAAGATAGTTGAGATAGCAGACTACGTGTCTGCCACCGACTCAGTGACATCACGCGACCATGCCAGGAGCACCGAGACTTCTTTCGCCACGGTCAGTACGCGGGCGAACTGGGTTGGTATTGCGTTCGCTCTGGTCCTGGCCAGTGTCGGTACGGGGCTCGTTGTGAGTCTGACCCTGAAAGAGAAGGAGTACGAGACCACACTGCTTTCAGTCCGTGGCTTCACCGCCTCTCAGGTGCTCAAGGCCC
The DNA here is from genome assembly GCA_013388835.1 of Candidatus Thorarchaeota archaeon. NCBI lineage: Archaea > Promethearchaeati > Candidatus Thorarchaeota > Candidatus Thorarchaeota archaeon. Next base: position 1,159 of record JACAEL010000008.1, read on the forward strand.
TTCTGGCAGAAGTCATGGTCCTAATCACGTTCTCATTGATTCTGGGCTTGGTCACCGGGCTGATACAGATATTCGGGAACGTGTCGAGTGGCAGTCAGCAGGCACAGGCGCTGGTCAGACCAAGGATGGTCTTTGACTTGATGTCAGTGTCATTGATGTCGTGCGTAGTGCTAGTCGTTGTCGTCTGTGCTCTCATACCCATCCTGGTCACAGCACGCTTTGATGAGAAGAAGATAGACGTTCTAAGGGAGTGAGATGAAATGGTCAGCTATATTGAAACCAAAGAACTTGTGAAGGTGTACAAGCTCGGCAATGTGGAAGTGCAAGCACTCAGGGGGCTCTCGATGCGCATTGAACAGGTTGAGATGATTGCCATTGTTGGCCCCAGCGGCTCCGGAAAGACCACGCTGTTGAACATAGTCGGCGGTCTCACTAGGGCTACCGCAGGGCAGACATGGGTTGCTGGGCGAGAGATAACCAACGCGACGAACGCTGAGTTGGGCCTTCTGCGACAGAAGGTGGTTGGCCACATCTTTCAGACCCTGAACCTGATACCTACTCTCACCGCCTACGAGAATGTCGAGCTTCCCCTCTTGGCGACAAAGGTCCCGCCGTCGCAGAGGAGGAAACGTGCAGAGGAACTCCTCAAGACTGTGGGGCTGGAGCTCAGGATGAATCACAAGCCCGACGAGCTCAGTGGCGGAGAGAAACAGAGAGTGGCCATAGCTGCTGCCCTCGCGAATGACCCACCAATCCTCATCGCAGACGAACCAACTGGAGACCTCGACACAGAGACCGGTGCCAAAATAGTCGAGTTCCTCCATCGCGTCAACAAGGACATGGGCAAGACCGTCATCATAGTCACGCACGACCCTGCTATTGCGAGGCAGACCGATAGGATATACAGGATCATGGATGGGCGCATAATCTCTGTGCAGAAGCCCAGCGAGTCCGAAGAGGCGAGTGCGGCAGTGCGGGCCCAGATGTACCGTGACCGACTCACTGAGACAGAGGTGGAGTTGTCTGACCTGCTTGCAAAGTATGACCAGCATGGGATAAGCCCGGAGAACTTTGCCGAGCGCTGGCACAACCTCACCCGGACCAAAGAGTTCCTTCAGAGCGAGCTTCACCGGATGGGATTCTAGTCCTGTGACCTGCCGGCGGCGACGATGAGATACTTCGCCCTCCTTGCGAGAGCGCGGTTCCATAGCAGCCTGCGCTCAATACTCATCGCCGTCCTCTCGCTCCATGAGCACGGTGTCCCTGTGTCCTGCGTATAGACAGGTCTGACAATGGAGAAGACCCCTCCGAGTCTCAGGAGGTTGAGCCCCGAGTCTCGTACTGCATTGATGACTTCGCGTATGGTGTACCGACGGCTCCACAGTACCTTGCCGCTTGAGCCAGTCTTCTGCCTTCGCCACGGGTTCTGGGCCTCTGTCCTCCTAGTCTCAACAGTGAACAGGACAACGCCTCGGACAGCAAGCAGG
>JACAEL010000009.1 GCA_013388835.1 Candidatus Thorarchaeota archaeon
CCTTGAGGTCTGGGGGGCGGTCGTCGATGTCTGTGCGACAACCGGCATTGGGTTGGTCCTCGTTTCCATGACGCTCCCAGCAGGTCTCACGGCCCTTTGGCTCAGGATGAAGATGCCCGCATTGGTACGACCATTCAAGGTCCCATTGTATGTGGTCGTCTTCAGTCTTGCAGTCCTTCTCAGTGCATACCTGTTGTACTTGAACTACATCTTCGTCATTTTCACGATGTGGCCCGCGCTAGTGGTGACCGGAATCGTGATAGTACTGATTCTGTTCTGCAACTATCTCTACCCGGGGACGAAGTAGTTCATCTCGCGCATCCAATGCATAGGACGGGCCAGAAACGCATATAGGCGGCCCGTCCCTCCGCATTCGTCAGGGAATGGTGGACCATACCATGAAGAAGGTCAATGTAGCTTGCGTATGCGGAAAGAACTTCTCCACTGAGATTGACCCCGAAGCACTTCGGGACCAGATCAAGAAGGGGGGTCTTGTGCCTCTGCTAGTGGCACATGAGGACCACTTCGTGACGCTCTACGTTGACAGCAACTTCTCTGTGAGAGGTGTTGAACGCGTCATTCTTGTTGACTCTGGTCGGTCCGCTACTGCCGTTTCTACTGAGCTCTCTGCCGAGCAAATTGGCGCAGCTGTCGAGGAGGCATGGTCGGAGTCCAGCCCGATGAAACAGTATACGCGCTTCATCTCACTAATAGTCTATCGTATCAAGACCCCCGAAGCTCTCTTTCTTGCCGGCGAACTCACCGGACGCAGAATGTGGAATGAGTGGCGTGGCAGCATACTCAGGATGGGGGCTCGTTACATACCGTCGTTAGGACTTATAGTGAAGACCGAACTCAAGCCCGTCTTGGACAAGGCCGGAAAGACCAAGCTAATTGACGAGAAGACTCTAGAGGTCGGTCAAATCGTTGCTCCGCAGTTCGTGATTGGCGTAGCTCAGGGCGTGCTCAATGCCGTGTCAGAAGCCGCAGAAAGCAAGGTGACCGTGAAGATCGAATATGTAGTTACCGGCGACCTTGTGAAACTCTCTGTAGTTGGTTGATTCCCCGGTCGCTCATGGTGTCCTTCTCCTTGAGGTGTGGAGCGGGTCGAGATGACCCAGCTCCACTGTGTCTCCTTTGCCGGGAGGTGCATTTGAGACAGTGAATGAAGACCTCACGCATTTCTGTGAAATGGTGAGCGTGACTGTACCTACGAACTGGAGTAGAGGTATCGCAGCGTTGCAGCGTCCGCATCAGTTGGCTCTCGGTCACTATCCAGAAGTCCGTAGAGAACATGGAGGACCTGCGCGTTTCTCTGCAGAGTCGAGGCGGTCCGGCAGGTTCGTTCTGTATGTCGTGTGGTCATCATCAGTGTCTCCAATTCGCTTTTCGTGATACAACTGACCATTCCTTCCTCTGGAAACAAGATAAAGCTGTGTACAATGTGGACATCATCAGCGTATCACCAATGTAACATGTGGGCATTACCATGACTACACAGCCCCGGACCACCTTTGTATTGGCAGGCTGTCCATTCTGGACCTGTGGCCATCGTGACTCCAAGTGCAATGGAGGGGTGTGAGGTGACGGTCAGCCACGCGCGAACGCAGTGATCACAGTCAGTCATTCTCGCAAAGAAGGCACAGCACCACGGTTCAGTTCATCAGACTCCAGAATGCCGTCATGACACCGCTGAGCAGTCCTAGTGTCATGAAGACCGTCAGACGAAGCAGAAGGAGTTATTACACGCTCTGGCGCCATGTTTCGCAAACTCTGTCACTGACACAGAGTGATAGATGGATTCCAAACCGGTGCGGAACATGCCCTCTTCGCGTCGTAGCGTACAGTATGTCAAGGTTGTATTTGTCGGACCTGGAGGAGCGGGGAAGTCCACCATAGCAAGGCGGCTCATAACGGGCGGCTTTGTGAATACGGACATGACAGTTGGAATGGATGTGGAGTCATGGTCCTTACTTGACACCAGCAAGAACGTGACACTCGGTGTCTCGATATCTGACTTGGGAGGCCAGAATCAGTTCAGATTCTTCCAACCTGGACTGATTCGGGGTGCTAAGGCCGCAGTACTGGTCGTTGACCTCGAGAGGTTTGACACAGTGATCTCGCTTGATGAATGGCTGGCCATGCTTGAGTCGATCCCGAGAAACAGGTGGATACTGGTGGGCAACAAGGTCGACCGTGCAACAGAGTGTGCATGCGAAGAGGTTGCAAAGAAGGCCGAGGACTTGACTATCAGGTATGTGATTATCAGTGCGAAGGAGGGCACGAACTTTGAGGCGCTGGAGGCAGAACTCACATCAATTATCACCTCCGCAACATTGGAACAGAGACACGCCCAGGTAGAGGCAGCGTCAAAGCAGTGTGAGTGAGACTCAACAGAAGAAGCAGTCAATCACTCAGGAGGTCCATACTTCGTAAGCTGCTCAGCGCAAGTAATCACTAAGGCGATCTCGCTGCGTCAAGCTTGTGAGGTTCATTTGAGCCCCTCGGGTTAGCAGCAGCTCCCCAGAAGTTGGACGGTCTTGGACATCACTGCGTGGTGCATATGACTCCGTGCGGGAACTGGGAGCTCGAGGTCGGTTCGACACATCATGAGACCTCGAGGAGTGACCACAGTGCCGTCTCCTAGGAGTGACAAGACTCTTGTATCAGACTTTGTCCAACCAAAAATGAACGGTAGCTCCGAGTCGGAAAGAAGGAAATACAGGTCAGGTGAACGTGTCTGCCGGCCCGGGTCACCTGACCAGTTCCAGAGTGTACACTAGAACTCATCCAGACCACTGAGAACTACAAGATCTGCAACGGGTCCCATTCCGCGTGACTTCATGATCAGTAGCACAGCTCGCAGTTCAGACGGCTTGATCTTCACATGAATAGCCGTTTCTAACTGCTTGAGCACGGCCCTGGCAGTAGTCTTCTCCTTGACAGCGTTCCCGAGGTAGTCCGACGCAGCATGCAGGATGGCAACACGCCTCCGCAACAGCAGGTCGATGGCCTCGGCATCATCCATCTCCTCAGCTTCTCGGAGATACGACTCAAGTGCAGGGTGGGCATCACGTGCCAGCTCACCTCCAACAATGAGAGGAAGTCCAACGTTTATTGTCAGCCCCTCTGGCACCTTGGTGCACTGCTCTGAGATGATGACACTCTTGCCAAGCCTCAAAGTGTCCGGAAAGACCCTGTTGAGGACGCCATATGCGGATATGCCTGCATCCACGTTCCCGCAGAGGACTAGCGGCTTATCCTGCAAGACGCATGAAAACATGTCCGTCAGGATAGGACCAAACACCTTCCGGGCTCCCTTCAGTGTCATACCTCTTCCGGGCATGACCTCAACAACCTCGGTTCTTCGGGTCTCAGTCGGGGCAAAGTCAACGAGCTGAACGCCACGCACCCTTAGCTTGTCGTCGAAGAAAGCCACCAGCACATGCGAGCAGTCCGAATCGGCAGGAATCAGCACGGAGGATATACCCCTGGAGGGGTCGATGCCGGCGGGTACCTCCTTCACCCGGGTCTTCTTGCATGCAGGACACTGGACGCGAATGGAGGCCAAGTCAGTCCCTCCGGTATCACTCTTTCGCGAGTAGGTATCCTCCCAGTCCCAAGAGCCCTACAGAGACTGTCCGGATGATGTAGAACAGCCACTTCAGGTCTTGTATTGGCCAGATGAAGAGCACCAGTGCATAGACGAGGAAGGAGAGCCCAATGAGGACGGCCCATCTGCTGCCACTGGTCGTGAAGTGCCTGAGAAAGACAAGACCGATGAAGAACGATACAGGAATCAGCAGTTCAATCACCCAGTAGCTCATGTTCAGGAGCTGTGTGTGCGTCGAGGGGTTGAACACAGCAAGCGGGGTGTCACCAGGCAGGAAGAACCCGAAAGCAGCACTACCAATCACGTACAGGGCCACGAAGATTGCCGTTACAATCTCTCGGACCATTGCCTTCTTCACTACGAATGTCATTGTTGCAAACAGGACCAGACCGGTTGTTCCTGCTCCCGAGAGATTGATGTAGAGCCAAGTGGTTGTGATGTATATCGGATTGGTCGGCCCAATCTCCATCGAGGTGGTTATCACAACGATGGTGTGTCCAAGTGCGTACAGTATGAATGCAAGACCCCACAGGAGGCGGGACGACTTCCGCTCCCTGCGATATGCAGTCACGAAGATGACTCCAGCCAAGTATGCTACAATGGCTGAAATCAATGATGTTGTAAGGAGAACGTAATCGACCATCGGGAATACCTGACAGTGCATAGGATGGCCGCTATTTACCTCTTTTGTGCACCTGTCAGTGTTGGGAGTTTGTAAGTCTCTCATATAACGTATAGCCTGTGCTGTCGTGGGCATGCCAGCGAGCATGAGGCTCCGCATGGCATTTCCGGGACGACATACCACGCGATGTCAATAGTCGAGTCTTCCTTCAGCGATGATTGGACTTCGGTCCCTCTAGTAATCATCCCCTGTACAGATTCACTATGGGCATCTTCCATCCTGTCCCGAACGCTCTTCGCGTGACTCTTATGCACGGAGGCGCCTGCCATCGCTTGTATTCCGCTCGTCTGATCCGCGAATAGACGTCATCGACCACTTCGGGGGGATAGCCCATCTCGATGAGCTCCCTCCTGCCGGTCCGTTTCTCGATTATCTCGTCGACGAGCGGGCTCACTATGTCGAAGTCGAACGGGTCGAACTGGTCGGGTCTGAGTTCGGCCGATGGGCGTTTGGTGATTGAACCGATCGGAATCACATCCCGTCCCTTCCTTTGATTGATGTAGTGTGCAAGCTCGTACACCTGCTTCTTGCTCACATCCCCGATGACACCCACTCCTCCCGTCATGTCACCATAGAGTGTGCAGTATCCCAGTGCAAGCTCAGTCTTGTTGCCGGTGTTGAGAACAAGCATCTTGAGACCCCTGAACCGGTTTGAGAAGTCCATCAGACAGTTCCCTCTCACCCGTGGCTGTATGTTCTCATCGGCGACGGGGTCCTCCTCATCCGGGTGGATATCAAGGGACTCTCTCAAACGTTGCCATGTGCTGCTTAGAGACTCGTGATAACTGTCCACAATGTCCTGAATGGAGAACTGCAGGTAATGTATACCAAGGTTGTCGGCCAAGAGTTCCGCATCTGTCTTGCTGTGTTCGCTGGAGAATCGGGACGGCATCGAGAAGCCAACTACGTTCTCGGGTCCGAGTGCCTCTGCGGCAATGCAGGCTGTGACTGCGGAGTCAATCCCCCCACTCAAGCCCAGAACGGCCATCTTGAAGCCGGTCTTCCGGAAGTAGTCTCGGAGTCCTAGAACAAGTGCGTCAAAGGTCTCTTTGGCACGGTCTTGCTCTGGTAGGGGAATAGCCGGCCCCCGGCCCTCCATAAGGTCGACCACCATCATGTCTTCCTCAAAGCCCCTAGCATATGCTATCACGTTCCCATCCGGGTCGGACGCCATACTGTGACCATCGAAGACAAGCTCGTCCTGTCCGCCCACCAGATTGACCAGCAGGACCGGCAACTTGCTTCGAGTCGCCTTTGAGGTCACCACCCTGCTGCGCTCGAGTGCCTTGCCAACGTGGAAGGGGGACGCGGACAGGTTCAAGATGAGCTGGGCCCCTCTAGACTTCAGAATGTCCGTCACCTTGACATCGTAGGAGTCATCCCAAAGGTCCTCGCATATCTCGATGCCGAGCGGCACCTCTCCGCTACGAGTCATGACCAATACGGGGCGAATGTCCTCAGGCCTTGCAGAGGTGAAGTACCTGGCCTCGTCAAACACATCATACGTTGGAAGGAGCGTCTTGTGGATCACAGAGAGGACTCTGCCCTCACCTAACACTGCAGCAGCGTTGAAGAGCTTCCACTTCTCGTCGTGGTCCACGAAGCCCACCACTGCGGTGATTCCAGTCGACTCCCTCCCAATCACCTCCAGCGCGTGTCTATTCGCTCTGACAAAATCCCTCTCATAGAGGAGGTCCTGAGGAGGGTAGCCCGTCACAACCATCTCAGGAAACGCAACTATGTCGGCGCCCAGCTGGCGTGCTTGACGAATACCATTCACCACGCGAGCCACATTCCCATCGATGTCCCCAACTGTTGCATTGAGCTGGCCAAGGGCAATCCTCATTCTGTCCACATCACGGCAGGGATGGGCATCTGTGAAAAGTGTTATGTATAGCGACTTGCGGACATTCGGTATAGTACAATCCACTCAAACAGTCTGTCATATCACGTCAAGGCCGCGCAAGATGTACACCTTCATTGAGCGACCCCACAGATTTCACGGGGTGACGAAAAAGTGCCAAGTCTCAGGAATCACAGCATAGGAAAAAGACACTACATGGTTGGGTTTCTGTTCGGTCTGACGGTGCTTGCCGCTCAGCTCCACGCCAGTGGCTGGCGTCTGGAGGTGCTGCTGGCGTCTTCAACTCTTCTCTTCCTGATACTGGCCTCAATGTCAGTGATGAAGTTCATGGGGAGCATAGGAATAGTGCTGACGTACGCTTCGTTCTGCAGCTTGGTATTCCAACGAACGTCAGAGATGATGAGAAACAAGAGGACGACCGCAGCTCGTGTCAAGACAGTCCTTACGATACCAATCGTGGCCATTGCAGGCTATGGCATGGTCAAGATCTATGTGGCCCTGTTTCTGGGCTATGGACTCGGCCCGATTGAAGTCCTACTCTCACTGTACGGCGTCTGGTCGGTAATGGCGGTCGTATACATCGTGCCGGCTGTGACGAACGCGTTACCGCATGAGGAAGACGAAGGGATAGTTGCAGAAACAGAAACCAAGCTTAAACGGTTCCACTACTCTCTCTGGAGGGGCTATCAGACTAGAGTGAGGAAGGACTTTGGAAAGGTATACGCGAAGGAGTTTGAACGTTATCGCCAGAGTATGGAGAGGATCCGAGGAGAGCTGAGTGGCCTCCTTCTGTTCCCGATGTGCGTGGTGCTGGCCGTCATCCCGCCGCTCGCAGGCCTGCTCATCGTACTGTGGCTACGGATGCTATCGCATGACAGTGCTCCCTTGACACGAGGTGAGAGAGCCCTGCTCGTGAGTTCGTCCTTTGTCGTGCTATTGGTTTCAAGTGTTGTCCTTGTTTCTCTGAGTCTTCTGCCCGCAGTGAGCGTCCTCGATCTCGCCTATGGGGTGGGAATACTGGGAAGCATACTTCTCCTAGCCTACGTGATTAGGAAGTCCTAGTTCACATCTGGCGGCCGGTGGATATGGGCCTAGTCTAGTCGACTCCTGATAACTCGCGAGTGCGCATCACAAATACATCACTCCTGCCAACCTGAGCTCACCTCATCCATTCTCCATATACGACCATCAGCATACCAGGAACGGCTGTACGCTAGGAATGGTACAGGAAACCGTTCAGTAGCGTGATAATGGTTCAGAGCAAGAGTGGTCAGTGTCACTAGCACTGGTAGACCTGATGATTGGTTGTGCTGAAACAGTGTAAGAGGAGTCGCAGACTGGATTGGGCACTTGCTGTTCTGTGTCCGCAGATGCTCAGAACAGATGCATGTCATGCGATATGTCCGGACATTGAGGACTTAGGACGACTCCAGCAGACAAGTCCGTATCGTGGGGAGCAAGAAAGGAGAAAAAAAAACGGAAACACAGCCCCTGAGCATCTGCTCACGGACCGTGTTTCGCAGCTTTGACGGACTATGCAAAGAAGCTGTAGGAGCACTCGTTCACTATCTTGGGATTCTGTACATACGTGCCGCTTGTCGGCATCAACGCCTTGGCAGCGTTGAAGGCGCTGACCGCGCTGTAGCCTTGCTGCACATACTGCCAGAAGTAGTTCGCGAACACCTCTTCACCAGGTAGAGTGCTCACTGCCCAAGAATTGTGGGTCTCGTCTGACGAGGACATCGCAAGATACCCGCCGCCAGCCATGTCATCTGCCCAGTCACCTGAGTGACAGGACGAGATGAGGAGTCCTACTTTTGTGCTATCCAGACCATCCAAGTATGACCTGAATGTGTTCGAATAGACGATGCTATAGCCGCCAGTCCTGAAAGCAGTGTAGGAGTGGTAGCCATCGTTGTTCCCATGACCGAACAGGTAGAAGAAGATGATGTCGGTCGAGTCTTCGTAGGCCGCAACAGTTGCGAAGTCATTTGCGAAGTTCGTCGTGTCCTTGAACTCGAAGAACTTCGTGTATCCCTCGCTCTGGAGAATCGCCTTGTACTCATTGATCACGGTCTGAGTTCCGGCATCACTGGCCCAGAAGAACACACCAATCTTCTCACCCTCACCGCCACCGCCACCGTAGGTGACAGTCACAGTCAGGGTGTAACTACCGGTCCCCGAGTATGAGCGGACCATGATGTACCATGTTCCAGCTCCGGGAGCATTGAAGGTCACTTCCTCGCCGCCACTGGTGTAGCCTCGCCAATCGTAGGTTGATGTGGTCGGAGCTGCACCGAGTCTTCCATACAGGTCGAAATCGGCACTACCACAGGTCAGAACCGAGTACATGCTCTGGGCATTGGCATCAACAACTATGGTCCAAGTCTCTGTGGCGCCAGTCGCTGACAGAGAGCTTGTCACTGGGACGCCGCTCGTCAAGACATGGTTACCACCACCACCGCCAAGCGTGTACTCAATCTGGTCGATCTTGAAGCCCCACTTTGTGACACTGGAGTCAGTCTTCAGTCGGACCTTGATTGTGTCGCCATAGCTGTAGGATGACCAACCGCCTGACGAGTACAGGCCTGTCAGCTTGTGAAGCTGACTTCCCGCGTAGTCGTAGACATAGACGTAGTCGTAGTTCTTCTCCACATCGATCTTTGTGAAGTGCACCCGAATCTGTGTAGCACCAGCCTTGTTGATGGTCCATGTGTAGTCAAAGTTGTTGGCGTAGTTGTGCGCCGACTCAATGACATAGCTCTCAGTGGTCAACGGCTGCGGGGAGTCTGTCCCGAGTGCCAATCCGTACGACGGCACCAGAGTGTTCTGAAGCGGTGCAGCTGCGACAAGCGGCATTGCTGTCACAAAGAACATCGCTACAAAACACAGGGATGCTATCGACAATCTCCTGTTCATTTCGTGCTCACCACGCGAACCAACCCTCTTCTCTTGCTGGTTCGTGTGGGATGAAATGTAATCTCCCTTATTAACTCTGTGCTTTTCCTCCCACAATATGTAACTCTTCGAAGCGCATAGGTATCAATTGGCAATCCTAGTCGATCACGAAGACCATTTGGGACTGTGTCCTCGACGACGACCACTCACGGTGCATCCGACCCCCGGAAGTGTGATGTCCTCCCAACCACCA
>JACAEL010000010.1 GCA_013388835.1 Candidatus Thorarchaeota archaeon
GGCACTGTACTATTCTACGAGACGCATTGGACGGCGTTTCGATGCTAAGACGGTGCCCTATATCGGGGTACTTGCAGCAATCATATTCGCAGCACAGTTCGTGAACTTCCCGGTCCCACCCTCAAGTGCACATCTAGTCGGGTCCACTCTGGTGTCTGTGATTGTAGGCCCGTGGGCAGGTATGCTGGTGTTGTTCTTGGTGTTAGTCGTTCAGGCAATCTATGGAGATGGAGGCGTCCTGACACTCAGCCTCAACTTCTTCAACATGGGCATCTTCTCATGTCTGTTGGGTTGGATCTTGGCAATGACCTTCTTCACCGCTTTCAAGAAGAAGTGGAGTGAGAAGCAGTCGGTTCTGCTGGCGACTGCCGCAGCATCTTATATCACGACCGTTGCGGTGGCCTTTGTGCTTGGTCTGGAGATGCTCACCGTGCCAGGAGTACCACTACAGTTCGTCGGCGTAATCACAGCTGTACATGCAGTCATAGGTTTTGGCGAAGCATTCCTCACATACGTGATACTACTCTACTTCGTAAAGGCACGACCTTCGATAGTGTCATTCCTACAGGGAAGTGAGACATCTGAGATGGGTCAGTGGAATGAAGTACTCAGGCTGACTTCTAGGGCTGTCAGTGGAGGTAATTAGAATGGCAAAGATTGAAGGAATGCGATACGCGATGCTCTTTGCTCTGGTGCTTGTGGCAATCCTCTCTGTGATTGTGCTCTTTGAGTTGGCCTCTTCCGCACCGGACGGATTCGAATGGTCGTTGTTCGAGTTCGTGGGCATCGAAGAGCCCGAGCCTTGGTATGCGGGCCTCTGGAGCTTCATGGAAGAAGGACCCGTGACAGATGCGATTGCTGGAGCGGTTGGTGTTTTTCTGGCCCTTTTCTTGGCCTACATCCTCTTCACACAGCTCGCAAAGAGAACTACCGCATAGACCGGAGAACGGACAGGGGAGTGATTATGCCAGAGCATGACGAGGTTCCTGCTGCCCTTCAAGGAGGGGCATTCAACACCCTCCAGACTCTCTCCGGCGGGGAAACTCGTCTTTGCTCTCCTGCTCGCCATGAGGTTGTCCATTGAAACGGAGCTCTCCCTTGTCCTCTTCACGCTGTTCGTGACGATAGTCGTGGCCTGCGCAGTGAAGACAAGATGGCGCGCTGTAGTGCCTCTCGTCTTTAGATTCGAGTTGGTTGTCCTGTTCTGGGTTCTGATTCTGCCCCTCTACTATGGAGAGACTGTCCTGCTATTTTTTCTGCTGGGTCCATGGTCCATCTCTATCTACGCAGAGGGTCTTACCCTAGGCGTATTGCTGAGTATGCGCATCTTCACGGTTCTGCTTGTCTTCGTCGTGACATTCTCGCACATCAGTCTGTCTGAGTTTCTGGCTGCGCTGCGCACTCTACGTGTGCCAACTATACTGCTTGGATCTCTCATGATAATGCTGAGATACCTGCCGCTGTTCTTGGAGGATAGGACAAGGATGCAAGAGGCACAGCTACTCAGGGGTCTCGAACATGGCCCACGCCGACGACGCATGGAGTCGCTTGGGAGTCTTGTCGGCAAGAGCATCATGAGAGCGCTGGACCGTAGTGTCATAGTATACGAGGCAATGCTGTTAAGGGGGTTTGGTGGAACCCTGCGTATCCAGGGGTCTGGCTTCCATCGAGGTGACTGCGTCTTGGCGATAGCCCTCGTCCTGTTTGTCCTATCCCTCCAGACCGCCATCCCTGTACTGCTGGAGGCCGTATCGATATGAGCATAGCTATCGACATTAGGCATGTCTGCTTCAGCTACGATGACTTCCAACTCGCAGACATCACTACCAGACTTCGAGCGGGTGAACAAAAAGCACTTGTCGGTCTCAACGGGTCGGGCAAGACCACTCTGTTCAAACTGATTCTCGGTCTCCTGCGGCCAGTGTCTGGCGAGATAGAGGTCTTCGGCAAGCCCGTGAGACCTGACACGCTGTGGCAGATACGTCAAGAGGTCGGCTTCATGTTCCAGAACCCGGACGACCAGCTCTTTGCTCCCACCGTATGGGATGATGTGTCCTTTGGACCTAAAAACATGGGCCTGTCCCCAGAGGAAGTTCGCGAGCGTGTTTCTTGGAGCCTAGACGCAGTCGGACTGAGCGAGCTTGCACAGCGTCCGATAGGTCAGATGAGCTTTGGTCAGGCCAAGCGTGCGGCATTGGCAGGCGTCTTGGCAATGCGTCCGCGTGTCCTGTTACTAGACGAGCCGTTTGCTGGCATTGACTTTCCCATGATTGAAGCAGTCATTGATATCGTCAATGCACTCAGAAAAGAGGGGGTTGCAGTCTTCTATACAACCCACGACCGCTTCTTCCTAGAGCACTGGGCGGACTCGATGACAGTGCTTGGGCAGGGTCAGGTAGTATACGATGGTCCCCCCGCAGAGGGGCTTGAAGACCCAGATGTTGTGGCCCAGATTGGTGACTGGGAGCGACTTGCACGGCGTTTGGACCACAGACCTTAGTCCAGACCTGTACGTCTGGAGCGTGTTTCATGAGCACTTGCGACCTCGCGTGTTGTGCAAACCACCTCTTTAGAATCAGTTGCAGCAACTACCTATGAGTACGGTCCTTCCCGCAGGGCATTGTTGGTATCACCACATTTGAAACCGGTGTCACTGGAGCGACCGTCACCGCGCAAGGTGATGACAATGATCTCCTCTGTAGTTCATAGAGACCATGTCGTGAACTGCTCCCATTAGAAGAGCGTGGTGCCGGCCGCCACGGTCTTCGGTGTGTCCCACCCCATAGTCCACAGGTGGCGCAAAGCCCATGCCTGCTACGGTCCTGCGGGACTTGCGCCGAGCTCGACGGCTCCCATGCATTCGGGAACCGCAGTGAGAGGAGGTGTCCCAAATGTGGTGTTACAGTGTCCTACATCCCCTGTGATCCCACACAACAGACTCAAGGGCCGGCAAGAC
>JACAEL010000011.1 GCA_013388835.1 Candidatus Thorarchaeota archaeon
ATGCTCAGGTGATAAGCTGGGAGTTCGTATTGGGTCTTCTGAGCCAGTGGCTAGAGATTGTAATAGGCGTCTGCATCGAAACGACCGCCATGCTTGTTCTGGCAGCTGGCATCTGCAGAAGGTTTATTTCCGAGAAGTGGGGTGAATTCAAGGGCGCCGTCAAGTGGGCAGTCATCTCGATTGCATTGAATCTCGTATTAGCTCTAGCAACTCTCTATCTCTTCGTCTTCATATATGAGCAGTCTGTGTACCAGTTCAGGAGGCAGCAGTGAGTGAGCATTCCTCTCGAAATCTTCATACTCTGCGGCATGATTCTTACCCTTGTGGCATTCTTCTCGGGGCCAGTCGTGTTCTTATGGGGTGCCTACCATGAGCTTAACAACCGGCTCATCCGCTTCTTCTTCGGTTCCGGAAGAAGAGCTATCATTACAGTTGCAGTGATGTACCATGCGGCCTTCTATCTCGGGCCCGTTCTTAATACGCCATTGTCCGATTTATGGCTAGTCTATCTCTTGTTCGCCCCGCTCCCCGCGACATTAACTATCTTCTATGCGGTGATGTACATCCCGTTCAGAATCGGACGCTTCTCCTTTGCTCTGCGGGACGTGTCAGTCATGGAGCGGCTGGAGGAACTGCACAAGAAAAACAAGTTGGACGACGACTCGCTGAGAAGGGGCCTAGGGACAATCCTCAGAGGCGCACAGAGCGGCAACACGAGGTCGCTTCGAGTTCTCGAGGAGACCAGGTCCCGGACAGACGAGTTTGGTCAGAGAGTGAACAGCGTCCTGACACTCCTTGAGCAATCAGTGTGACTTCAGCTGCCGGCTGAGTTCATAAGGATGACCATGCACCGCTTCAGTTCTTGAATCCCGACATGTCATCAAACATGTGTTCATTCTCGGACAGAGGGTCGACTACTACTCGCTTGTGGACATGAGGGTGCAGGACATCAACGTGGTGGCCGACCTGAACAGGCACGAGCCTAACGCCCCCAATCCGACAGAGCCAGCAGAACATGACGGTACAGGCTCACCAACATCGCCACAGCAGGCTGGTGCTGATGTCAGACTGACGCAGGCAGCGCGGTGCTTGACAGTCTATTGGACCGGATGGTGGCCTCTACTGCATATGGTCGTTGTTCATGAACTGGCGCATCCGCAGACCACGCTGACTCTACACACTCATACAGCCAAGAACCTTCTTGGCCAGACGGAGTACAGCTCGTGCAGTATCACTGGGGATGCAGGGGTTCTCGGTCCAGCAGATGAGGACGATGAGTGGATGGACACTCACCTGCAGACGATTGTCTCCGACGTGCTCATGATGTCCATTACACTTGCGGCTGGACTACTGGAAAGCGCTGTGAGAAGCCCAACGCCAAACCCCGCCTTGATTGTGGTGGCCTCTGCACTCTTGACAACCGCGGCACTGCTAGCCGTGACCCTCCCGTCTGTCTTTGCACTCTATATGGTGAACAAAGGTGAGTGGACCAGAGCGGACGCGGGCCGGTTCCTGTGGGAGATTGCGTATGCTTGGATTACTCGTTCACTTCCCGTGTTTGGTTCGCTCGCTCTTGGTCAAGCGGGAGCATCAGCCGGATTACTCAAGGCAGTCGCGACGGCACTTGCTCGGTTCGCGTGGTTGGGAAAGCTGTTAGAGTTCTTCTTGGTGGCAACCTTTGCAATCCTGTTGGTTGGCATTGCTCTGGCTATAGAAGCGGAGATGTGGCTGAGGGGCTGAGAAGACCATGCGTCTACAGCGCCGCAGCTACCTTCGGCATCGTGTTTCCGAAGCACAAGTCTGAATACATTGAAGACCGAATCGGATTCGGAGGAATAGACATGAAAAAGAGATATGCTGCTCTGATTCTGCTGGTCGTATTCGTACATCTGGCAATTCTTGTGACGACTCTGCATTGGTACTGGGCGACCCACGAGGAGTGGCTGATTCCCATAATCGTCTCATGGTTCTGCTGGACCACCTCGAGCTTGCTGGTCGGCTGTTGGACATGGTATGTTGTGTTTCCATATCTGAACACTGTCGTCGGTTGTACCACTGTGAAGACAGGACGGCCACTGCACATACCCCGGGAGCGGTCTGCGGGCTGGAGATGGGGTTTCGGCGTAGGCATACCGCTTGTGGCGGTCTTCTTGGGCATTCTAGCACTTCTCTATTACCCGAGAGGCTGGACTAGTAGTCTGTTCATAGTCGCATGGGTGGTGCTCCTCTTGAGCGTCCTTCGACGCCATCGCTTCTTCGCTGAGCCATCCAGTTCTGAGGCGACGACACAGGAGGCTGCGTGACGCGCATCCATCGCCACTCCCGGTTCAAGGACTCTACTTGTCTCTCAATGGTGGACCATCATACTGGACCTGTTCTCTGTGTCGTCGCATGTCCCTCCCTGGCAATGTCAGGACCACTTGAACACAGTATCCGTGCACCACCATGGTCTGCGAAGCCGGGGGTTTTCCCCACGATGTGACCAGCAGACTAGGATTGGGTGCGTCAGTCTGTCAGACAGGGACAGGCGTTGCGTGCTGCTCGTGCACTGGGGCGATGCATGGGTTGGGAGCCAAGAAGCATG
>JACAEL010000012.1 GCA_013388835.1 Candidatus Thorarchaeota archaeon
CATGCGCCTACCCGGGGCCATATCGCTGCTTGTCGCGTCCTTCATCGGCTAGTCAACCGAGTCATCCTCCAACAGTCGTACAGCGAAACGCAGATCTACTCATGTGACCGGCACAGTATTACCTGCTGCGGTCAAATATGATACACCAAGGAAAGTGTGTACGTATGTTGGTCTCCATCCTCTGCAGTCGCAGCACGGACTCCTTCAAAGGTGCACAGCACCGGAGTCATGCATTGACCTGTCCTCCAATCGGGACACGCACGCATGCACGCGCAGCCCGTCCGGGCTATTCCCGATGGATTCCATCACTGGGAGTCACACTGAGCCCGGCAACGGATGGGCCGGGACAGAGCGTATACACATCGAACGACGAGGCGCTGGATGCGCCGTGGGGTTCGGTGGTCGACTCCCTCTGCGAAGCCCCCTGAAGGGGGTCTTGTGGACAATGTGCGCACTCCTACATGGAGAGCGTTTCGGCAGCCACTCGGGCTGCTGATTTAAAGCTTTTCCTGTGTCGAGGTTCACCAGAACAGCAACAACGACCTGACGGAGCCACATGACCGGAGCCAGGGGGCCGCTCACAGCCGTTGTAGAACGCCTTCTCTACTCGACAGGCAAAGCGCAAAACAATCGTATGTTGTGGGACCAAGATAAAGCTTGCGTAAAGACGAGGGGGTTCGTGGGACGACCTGCAGGCGCCCTGCTAGGCCCTGTGACACGCACCTGTGAGGATGGGCCCCCGAGTGATTGCAGAGTCTGGTCCGGGGCATCGGCAAGGTCACAGGCAAGGTCACATTCAGTTCGTGTATGGATTGGCGCCGAACAGTCGACATCAGAAAGTGACACTGTGACGGATCAGACGCTGCGGGCCAGACTGCTAATTGTTCAGATGAGACCGTGAATGCTTGAGTGTGGACGTGAGAGGCTGGACGCTGGTGGCAGGTGGTCTCACCATGAGCGCCAGTCGCAGACACGAACAGAGGGCGCCGATCTATCAGTGTCTGGACGGACGGCTTGACAGTGCATCATTCTGATGTCTCATCAGCTCGGTGATGCCCTTTGAGGCGAGGTCCAACAGCAGGTCAAGACCTCGTCTGTCGTAGGTGGAACCCTCACCAGTGCCCTGGACTTCCACAAAGTCACTTCCGCGCATCACCACGTTCATATCGACCTGGGCTGATGAGTCTTCCATGTAGCACAGGTCAAGAAGGTACTCGCCCGCGACAATTCCGACGCTGACGGCAGCGACCTGACCCACCAGGGGCGACTCGCTGATCATGTCCATGTCGGTCATGTACTTCAGAGCGTCGCAGAGTGCCACGTATGCACCGGTTATCGATGCAGTCCGTGTTCCACCGTCCGCCTGAATGACATCGCAGTCGATGGTGATGGTATGCTCTCCAATCTTGGTCAGGTCGACCGCGGACCTGAGCGAACGCCCAATCAGTCTCTGGATCTCCTGCTCGCGTCCCCCGGTACGTCCCCTTAAGGTTCGTTGAGCCGTGGCCCGGGGAAGCATGCTGTACTCGGCAGTGACCCACCCCTTCTCTGCTCCCTCAAGCCAGCTGGGCACGACTTTCTCGACCGTTGCAGTGCAGATGACCTTTGTGTCACCTGTGCGAATCAACACAGAGCCCTCGGGGTACTTCAGAAAGCCACGAGTTATCTCCACGGGGCGCAGTTCGTCATTGGCGCGGCCATCGACTCGTACCATCATGTCACCCGGATTGGCACCGCCCACCCGCTATTTAACCTCTGTCGCTAGAGGGACTCTGTTGCATACGGAGTCCTAGTCTGTCACCACGGGGCTGAAACTAAAAGAGATGAGCTTTCAGGATTTACTCGTGCGAATCGGGCAACACGGTTCCCTCTGCCGACTCCAGACATGACTTCTGCCACAGAGTCCAAGCGATAGAATAGTATATATATCCCATCTGTAATCCCTCGCTTAGGGATGGTCTAAAGGGAGGCCACCTAGGGATGGTCTAAAGGGAGGCCACCCAGGGATGCAATATGAAGAAAGACACAATTCGTGCTCTGGTCGCATTGATGCCTTTGTTTGCCACAATAGTTTCCGGATATCTTGTCCCACTTGTGGCACATGGCAGTTTCATCAATGTACTTGTGCAATTCGGCTATATAACACTCAATAGTCAGCCCCCGCTGGCGGTCTTGATTATCATCTTCGGGCCCATTGCGGGACCTTTGATGTATTATGCGGGCTGGACATGGGGACAGATACAAGCTGTCTATGGATTCTTCGGAGCCGGGGGCGGTTTAATCGCGGCTGTGCTGCTGATGTTAGGCATTCCGGGCGGGGCTCCAGTTGCAATTGCTGCAGCGGGATGTGTGACTTTAGCAGAGTGACACTGTAAGGCACGGGGAAGACCTGCGTTGTTACACGGACAGATGCAAACTGAATCAAGAGTGGCGCTCTTGTTGCTTGCAGGTGGGTTCGTCCATGGTCTGATTTCCGGTGACAAGATACTTGAATCGCCGCCACAGACCTATCCCAATGCAGCGTCTTCTCCCTGCTTCTCTTTCTCGATAGAACTACTCCTCTCAAACCTTGTCGTAATTGTAGTTCTTGTCATTGGTGGTTTTCTATTCGCGATGCCGACTATTCTGACTCTCTACACTAATGGGTACGTATGCGGCGTGCTCATGGGTGACGGTATTGCATCTGGCCGCATGTTCGCAGTCGTTATGGGGGTCTTACCTCATGGCATACTTGAGTTCACCGGAATGTTGGTTGCTGGGGCTGTAGGTCTATCACTGTGTCATGAGATGCTCCGCACCATCATACACGACCAGCAACCGAGTACAGAATCAGGGCCAATTGCAGTGCGACGTATAGTTAGACTGGTCTTGGTTTCGGTGCTGCTCATACTCATCGCCGCTGCGATAGAATGTAATATTACGCCGATGCTCCTTATGGGGGTGCCGACATGACAGAGCTCGACAACACTCAAGAAACACAGGTCAAGAACAGCACCAGACAGACTCTCAGGGGACAGTTACTCCAAGGAGTCAGAACAGTTCCAAAGGCGTCATTTCGTCCGTTTTCTGCATTCAGTGACTCCTCATGTGACGAGCTGCGCAGAGGCGTGGCACTCCCGCCTTTGGTCCTTGCTCTCTTGGCTTACTGCTTGATTACGATGTCCATATTCAATTGCGTGCTTGTTCCCCAAGTCAACTCAGGAGAGATTGAGCTGCCGCAGGGACTTACGTGGGAGTTGTATCTCGCCATCTATTCATGGATACTTCCAATGATGAGTCTGTTCTCTGTGATGTTGACATGGTTATCCACGGCTGCAGTCACCTATTTTCTCTGCAGACTATTCGGGCATGAGATTCCTTTCCCGCCTCTATTGACTCTCACTGCTTTTGTACTACTGCCGGACTTCTGGATTGTTATGCCAATTGCTGGACTGCTGTGGTATGATGCTGGTTTGGTACTGACAGTAGCGGCAAATCTCAGTCTTCCAATCTCAATTGCAGTGATTCTGTGGCGTACAACCATTCAGTCCAACGTTATTGGATGCTTCTCAGACATAGGCTTCCGGAGATCCTTCCTGATTTCCTTGTTGGGTCAGATTGCTATCCTCATGGTACTAGGGTTGCCGTTGTCCTCTCCCGGAGCCACTGGAATCTGATGGATGGAATGAGGGCTGGTGTCACATGTCATTGACACTTACAATCATGTTCGGTCGAGCACCCGATTTGAAGACGGTCGTCGTGGTCGCATGCGTCCTCTCGTTGTTAGGTACGACAGTCTTACTTTTATTCTCCACACTCATGCCACCCCTAGTGCTCAGACCACCAAGTGAGGCGCGTACAGCGCTGCTGGAGAGTGTCAATGCGTCATTCTCCTTCGCATCATCTTGGCCCGTTATACTTGGACTGGGAATTGTGTCTTACATGTTTCCTCGCAAGGAATCAGTTTTTCTCTATGCGAATCATCCGGTAAACGGAAGGAGTCTGTTTCTATCTGCTATTTACACAGTTCTCTTGTTGACCCTGCCTGCACCTATACTATATCTCGCTGCTGCAGCGGGGAATGCACATCCCCTCTTGCCAGTCGAACAGAGAGTCGTCTTTGTCTCCTTCCTTTCGCTCGAACTACTCGCGCTGACCTTGCTGATGGCATCATTGATAGTTGTCCTAATGATAGAGGTTACAAACTCAGAACAACACAGCAACCTGTGGCGGTCATTGGTGGGGTTTTCTATCCTATTTGTCGCACTGGAAGTGATGGAGCATGTGCTGTCATACGTAGGTACGCCCACTGTTTTAGCATACGGCTACACTATTGACACACTAGTGCTGGGTTCTGTGGAGGTCATGCTGGCATCATTGATGCTCGGGCGTTTCATTCCAATTCAGGCGATAGTTGGACTCATTCTACTGGTTGCGTCAACAGTCATGGTCATGATGATGGGTGCGGCCCGCGCAGATGCGGTCTTAGAGTCCGCACGAAGAAGTGATGCACCAGCAGCAGGCAAGATGAAACAAGGTAGCGCCATCCTGACAAGACGAACCCGCCTCGGTCAACCTGGTGCGGTGCTGAAGCTAATGCTACAGAACTACAGAACGTTTGGAGGACCAGTGGTAGCAGTCGTCATGCTCTGCATCCTTGTTCTATTGGGAGTCCGCTACTTGCCCAGCGGTCCCGCTGAAACCGTTGCTCTGACGCTTGGACTTGTCACTTTGACCATGGTCATTCCTCAGCATCTGGCATTCATTACAACCATGGCCGGACGGAACACGCGTCGTCTGTTCTATGAGGCTCCAAACGGCACAAGATACTACTTCTTCTTGCAGCTCGTCTGCACTGGTCTCATTTCGCTGTTGGTTGTACTCATAGGCTCATTCTTAGGCCATCTGCTCTTGAGTACAACTCTGTCTCTTGAAATGGCAGCTAGACTAGTCAATGTTTTGGTATTCACGGTGGTGCCTCTTGTAGCCATTGGAGTGATTGCAGCCACGCGCTGGCCACCTGTGTCCATGGAGGATCCACGTATACTAGTCATCACTGGATTCCTCCTGCTGCTAGGACTTCCTGTTGGAGTCTGGCTCTTTCAGACAGAACTCCTGACAAGGATAGCGGCGACATTCCTAATCTGCGCATTCTCATTTGTCATTATGGAGGTTCGAACCGAATGACGACAGAACCGGAAGTAGTAGCTGTCAGAGCGACAGGCCTGACGAAGTCGTTCTCGAATCGTGTGGTTCTCGATATTGACAGACTGCAAGTAACGCGTGGTCAAGTGGTCGGACTGCTCGGTCCAAATGGTGCAGGGAAAACGACACTGATGCGCATTCTCAAGGGTGGTCTATATCCCACCACTGGCGATGTGGTCATAATGGGGACTAGTCTGAAGAGACGAGCCGACCAGGTGCGCCAGATGACTGGATTGTCTCCTGAAGAGCCCCAATTGATAGACGCGATGACCGGCGCTGGGTTCCTGCAGCTCATTGTGCACCTCTATCATGTGAAACGCAGAGATGCAGATGAGCGCGTGAGTATGTGGGCCAGGTCACTTGGAATGGAAGACCGTCTCAGTCAGACCATCGAGACATATTCGCACGGAATGAGGAAGCGCCTTGCTCACATGGCGGCATTGGTGCACAATCCGCCTGTGTTACTGCTTGATGAACCAGCCGAGGGTCTAGATCCTGACACTGTTCACGGTGTGATCAAGTCACTTACTGCAGGTGCCAGTGAGTGGGGGCAGACAATCATCATGAGCTCGCATCGACTCGACATCGTTGAGAGACACTGTGAACGTGTAATAGTGCTTAGAGGGGGGCGCATCATAGCAGATGACTCACCAGCTGGGCTCAAGAAGGCTTACAGTACAGAGGCACTTGAGACTGCATACCTCCGAACTGGAGAGAAGTGAAGAGATATGACTGGCATTAGCATTAGTGTGGACGCGCTCTCATTCTCATATGGTCGAACAAGAGCGCTGGACAATGTTTCGTTCTCCATTGAGCCCGGGGTCACAGGAATTGTCGGTGTCAACGGCGCAGGAAAGACAACACTGCTGAAGTTGATTCTCGGACTGCTACAACCTCAGAAGGGTCGCGTTCTTCTTGATGGTTTGCCTGTACATCCTATGAGTAGCGATGTGAGGTCGAGAATTGGTTTTGTCCCTGAGGTTCCCCCTGTTGACAGAGAACTATCTGTCACCGAGTATACCCGGTTCTTCAAAGGGCTGATGGACGCGTATGGGTTTCCGACACACGACGTGATTGAAACCCTTCGAGTGGTAGGTTTTGCGTCTGTGGAGCACAGAAACACGGATAGGCTATCAAGAGGAATGATGCAGCGTCTAAGCCTTGCGCAGGCACTCCTTGCGCCGCGGGACCTCCTTGTTCTCGACGAGCCCATGGCACATCTTGATCCACTCGGGCGAATTGACTTCAGACGCCTCATGCAGACTCGAGCTGCCGAGGGCGCGACGATAGTCATCTCAACACACATACTCGCAGACTTGGAGGCATGCGACAGCATAATGGTCCTCAATCATGGACGTTTGTTATACTCGGGCCCTGTCATGGACCTACGGAGAAAGTACGCGGTATCCGAGGGGTGCTGGACAATTGAAACGGACCAGCCTGAGGAATTGGCCGCTCAACTGAAGTCTTCATTAGGTGGAGTAAGAGTGGAGCATGTATCAGACTCTGTCTTGACAGTCAGAGGAGGCAATGCAGAGATGAAGAGGACCCTCTTCCAGATTCTCTCTCAAGACCATACCATTGAGATTCACCGATTCATTGATGGACTCCCGACACTTGAAGACCTGCTGTTACGAATCCTGGAGGCGAAACGAGAGTGAACGCAAGAGCCATCAGACTGGTCATCTGGAGAGAGATCTTGATTGCCACCAGAACGATGCGGTCTGCTCTGAGCGCGTTGCTGACAGTGTTCATGGCGGCCTCAATACTGGCGAGTGTTGCCTATCTCGCGAGCCTTTTCTCCCCAAACGTGCCGTCTATCTCATTCCTGTACACGTTCATTGCAGGGTTAGCACTGTCACTTGCGCTAGTCTTCATAGCAGTGCTTCAAGTGTCAAGTGTATTCTCTCGGGAATATGAGCGCCGCGTTCACGAGCTGCTCTACATATCCCCCATTGACACACTCAGCCTCGTAGTAGGAAAGTCCATTGCCGCTTTGATTCAAGTCATGTTCTTGTATATGCCTCTCATAGGGGTCTTTGCAGTTGCACTATGGTTATACCTTGGACTGTCCATCGATGCCGTTTCAATGGTCTTACTTGTGATGGCACATCTAGCCACACTGACTTCGATAACTGTGACTGTAGTACTCTGTTCGCTGCTGTGTCGCCGTGATCTGACCTCTGTTGTATGTTCAACGGTAGCACTCTACATACTGATGGGCCTCGGCAACGTGGAGTCCGTAGGTTATCTCTCCCCATTCACATTCGTCAATCGTTTCTCTCGAGCAGTACTTGATGGCAGTATCAGCCTAGTTGATGTTGGTGCCTTCGTCTTCGTGTGTTTCTATATCATACTCCTCGTAGCTGCAATGGTGATACTCCTTGACAGAAGACGAGCATATATCCTCTGATACGCCACAGCTACGACTTGTCAAAGCGCGGCTGAGAACTGCAAGAATATGACAATCGCTCAGTGAATTGGTCGAAGTTTCTCTATGAGTGTAGGAGTGAACTAAGGGGCAGTGTGGAGTGCTCTGTGTCAAAAAGTCGCTCTATCAGCCGTCTGGACTCCTCGACTCCGTACTCACTGCTTAGCTGCTCCAGCCGTTTCACCTCGCTGTGAAGTCGCTTCCTTGTTCTCTCTATCACCTCTCGGTCATGCATGTTTCTGAGAGGCGCGCCATCCTTCAGCATCCGCCTCATAATCACTATCATCCTTCTTGCCAACGATATCGTGCCATATGATATCCCCTCCTCACTCGAACATGCCTGTGAAACTCAGTCCTTCAGAGCCTGATGACGAGCTCAGGTCGTGACGTACACACTGTAGTAGTTCATAGATAGACGACGCGGCCCGGCCGTACTATACCTCAGAGTGTTACAGTCATGGCGTTCTCAATAAGGCCATCGACTCTGATTCAGTTACATGAGTGTTCATGACCAGTTACGCATGGCTTGGGCTGACGCAGAGGGTGGCGTTCAGTGTCCGCACTCGGTGCAGATCAGACAACGCAGGCTCCTCTGACGACTCCGGACTTGAGTTCAGCAACAGAGTCAGTCACCACAGATAGTTTTAATGTACAATGCGACCCTATTCTGACTACTCATCACACGAATGACGAGGCGACCCCAGTTGATAGACGTACGGAAGAAGTTCCGCGAGGCACTTCAGGACACAGTTGACATCTGGAAGGCCAGACCACAGGTGAAGGGAGTGTTCGTGCACGGGTCTTACGCCGGAGGGACCGCTACCTTCGAGTCAGACTTGGATGTGGGTGTGATCTGGGATTCGGATGATGCACCAGTGGAACTCCTCAGTGAACACAAGGGGGTCCGCATTGATATGACCTTCCTCACACCCAAGCAGATAGACAGCGTCCTGAAGGGAGAGCAGTCGGATCCGCTTCGAGTAGCAGAGGTGATGGGGAGGCTCAAGAACGCGCAGATTGCACTGGACACGGACGGGACGCTGAGCAAGTGGAAGGAGAAGGCCGCCCAGTTCAAGTGGTCGCCCGAACACATCGCGACTGTGAAGAAGAGAGCGATGGACGCGCTTGAGCGAGCGAGCAAGTACGCCAACCGGGAAGACACGGTCAACTCGGTCCATGAGATTCGACTTGCGCTCTTTGACCTGGGCAGGGTCATCGTGATGAAGAACAACGAGCTCGGCATCATCAAGCCGTCCGAGGTGCTCAGTGGGGTGAGAATGCTGGACCCAATAGCATACCAGCTGTTCCTGCGGACATTCAAACTCAAGGGCCTGGAGGAGGAGGACCTGACTGGCATACTCGAAGACGTCAAGCACTGGTTGGGCATTGCAGAAGAGCGATGCAAGGCAATGAAGCCAGCCCCTCGAGAAGCCGTCGAGTC
Source organism: Candidatus Thorarchaeota archaeon (assembly GCA_013388835.1). Taxonomy (NCBI): domain Archaea; kingdom Promethearchaeati; phylum Candidatus Thorarchaeota; species Candidatus Thorarchaeota archaeon. The sequence continues at coordinate 9,057 of JACAEL010000012.1, forward strand.
CCTCGCTCAGGCACAGAGAGAGTACTATGGCGCGATGATGTTGACTGTCAATGGCGACTACGAGTTGGCGGTCCTAGAGATGCGACACTCCATTCACTCTATCGGCGTGGCACTCCTTGCCATGGATGGAGTCAATGACTTGGCAGGAAGCGCCCTTGTCGACGAACTCAGGGAACGCGAGACGGAGTTCTACGACCAGATACTTGTAGAATATGGTGCCTTTGACTTCCAGCCCAAGGGAATAGAGAGGAGCATAGGTGAAGCCAAGTTCATCGCTCAGAGGCTCTGAGCTCAGACTTCGACGGCCTCATCTAGGCCAAGATTGATTAGTGGCATGGGTCTCGTGGCCGGCAGTGAACTGGATGCCGGCCAAGGATGTCCGAGTGGTCACGCTGCGGAGCGTCGTACTCACAAGAGAGAAGCGTGCTCTGGTTGCGGCAGAACTTGACAAGTATGCCACAGCCACAAACCACGTCATAAGGACCATAGTGAAACAGAGGGACATCATATCCAGTGTGAAGGCAATCAAGGCCAGTGAGGAGAAGATAATCGAGTCGCTGAAGACGTCATTCTTCAGTGAGATAGACCCCAGAGAGCATTACCTGAGGGATGTGGTCCGGACTGCAATCAGAACAATAGCTGAACACAGACGGAAGACAAGAGGTGTTGCGGGTGCGAGGAATAGACCACCGTTGTTCAACCACGGAAGGCTCGTGTTCTCGCCGCCCCTCGTGAGGGTGACTCGAATGGCCCTCGTGCTCTATCTCGGCCATGAGAATGAGCTGAGCATACCCTTCGAGAAGACGAGCAGGAGTCGGGAGAGTGCGCTCCTTGAGAGCATCGCGACAGAGACCAGGTCAGGGCCTCGCATGGGACGTGTGCGTCTCACATGGGCAAAGGAGGGTCGTTTCAGGATTGACATTAGGCTTGCTGCTCCTGCAGACTAGAACTAGCAAAGCTGATACGGCTTATGGATCCAGAGGTGTCCGCCACGTATCCAGAGTCACCAGCTGGAGACCATGTCACCGAGGACACCGCGCCGGTCGTTCTTGCTGATGTCAACTCAACCATGCCATCAAGCGACCAGATCTTGACAGCCCTGTCCAGTCCCCCAGACAGGAGGTATTTGCCGGTTGGGTCCACTGCAAGCGATGACACAGCATCGTGGTGTGCCATTGTCTCTGCGGGTCGCTCTCTGGACTCCAGGAATACCTTGAGTATAGTGCCCCCATGCAGGCCAAGGAGCGCAGTCTTGGTGTCAGGGCTGAGGGACATCGAGCGGATTCTCTCACCTGTCTCAGCGGCAATCCGGACGAGTGTATATCCACTGGTCTCCCAGACCTTGCACTGACCATCCCAAGACGCAGTCACCAGGCGAGCACCTTCGCAATCCATTCCAATAGCAGACACGTCAAGGTCATGAGCCGAGATGTTTCGAAGACACTTGAGCGAACTGAGAGAGAACACCTTTAGCTCACCATCTCGCGAGCCGGAGACACCTCTGCCAGCGGTCTTGCTTACTGCCAGTGCTTTGACCTCTGAGTGGTGACTTAAGGACGCACTGCACTTGGTTGCCTTTCTGCGCTCCCATAACCGAGTGGTTGCGTCCCAGCTGGTCGAGAGAAACGAGTTGTCGCTCCCCAAGAAGCACAGCGAGGACACCACATCTTCATGCCCAGTCACATCCTCTTCAATCCTACCGGTCATCACCTCAATGAGGAGAATCTGACCCTCCTTTGTGCCGCAGGCGAGTCTCAGCCCCTTCTGGTCCAGAGAGAGTCCCGTTGGTACCACTTCTAGACGACAGACCGGGTTTAGCTTAAGGGGACTCACGCCGAAACACGCTCATCACTCCGTATCATCTCCGATGATTAAGAGTTTGTATGATGTTTCACTTCTGCCTGCTGCGGAGGAAGAAGACAACCAAGACAAGAAGAGGGACCACTAGCAGTACGACAGGGAATAGGTCAGGGGGATTGCCACTGAATGTTGGACTCGAGGTGTGTGCATCCACAAGGAAGCTCTCGAGGACCGTCCCGACGGCCTCAAGGCTCTGCGAACTGCACTTGTCAGGCGTGTCCTCGAGTGTGTGCCAGTACCATGGGAACGGAGCATGCTGGATTATGTCAAGGGCCGGTATTCCTGCGTCCAGGAAGGGGCGATGGTCGTCGTGTATCCCACCTCCGCGCGAGTCTATGAAGACTGAGGCATAGCCCAGGTCTCTCGCAGTTGCCCACACAGCGTCTTGCAGGCTCCTTGTGGAAGACGTCTCTCTGAGAAGCCGAAGGCTTGCGTCGCCCACCATGTCGACAAGCAACATTGCGGTGGTATTGGCAATTCTCGAAGGACTGAGCATTGATACATAGTGAGTAGAACCCACGATCCAAGACCACCCGTTGATGTAGCCGCTGTCTTCTGCATCGAAGAACACGAACTCTACTGCAGGACGGACCAACTCTGGGAGCGAGGATGCCAGCTCAAGCAGGACCGCCGTACCACTCGCGCCGTCGTTTGCACCGAGGACCGGCTTGGTTCGGTTCTGTGCTCCGGGGTCACTGTCAGCGTGGGGTCGTGTGTCGTAGTGTGCACCAAGTATGTAGTTGGGCACTGTGTCGTCAGACCATCTGGCAATCACATTCGAGCAGTTGACTCCAAGGTATGTGAAGTTCTGAAGACTCACTGACCACCCCTCTTGAAGCAGGCTGTTCTTGATGTAGTCTCTGCAGACCGAGAGATTGGTCGAACCGGGGGGTCTCGGTCCAATAGCGCACTGAGCCAACAGATGGTCATACGCCTCTGTGCCGTCGAAGACGGGTGTATACGCCATGGCAGAGGCGCATCGGGGTGGATGTGGGAACACCACCACAGCCATTATGACCAACAACGCGACGAGTGAACGATTCATTTGACTGCCTGAGAAACGCTTGTGCTATGAACTTTCCCGATGTGAGCGAGCTGGTTCAGTATGGCAGGTAGCTCACGAGGCAACTGCCTTACGATGACGGCAGGAATGTCAGAGTAGCCCATCTCACCGCGAGCAAGTCCGGAGAGAATCCGACTCGAGAAACTCAGCTTTGATGCATTTGTCAGGAGAGACACAGCAAACCGACCGCTGTGAAGTCCTGCCCAAGATGCCATTGAGAAGTTGGCGCCAAAGTCGTTGACACACAGCCGCTGGTACGCGGAGAGATGCTCTCGGTCTAGATGGTCGGTTTCAAGCGCCTCGATGAGGACGGTTGCTGCGTGTTGACCGGACCTCATCGCATATGCGATGCCTTCGCCCATCAGAGGATCAACAAACCCTGCGGCATCGCCCACCAGAATCACCCTGTCGTCCACGTTCTGTCCCTTGATTCCATCAGCACCCAGGAGTCCGGTGCGTCTGAACTGGACGGACATGCTGACGCCGAACCGCTTCTCTAGCGACCTTACGAACGCATCAAAGACTGGGCGAAGTGGATGCATCATGACACCAGGACCAGCTATACCTACTGCGAGGTGGTCCCGTTTGGGGAAGACCCAACCATAGCTCATACGTCCCTCTGTGGGCAGTATGTGTAGGACATCAGGACGACCGTTGCAGACCTCGACCACACGGTCCTCACCCAAGTAGATGTCAGACTCCATGCCTAGACCATGGCGGTGAAGGTCCTTTCGCTGAGGCCTTAGACCCAAGGATCTGCTTACCACCGAGTTGACCCCATCGGCACCCACAAGGACCCGACCCTGGAAGGTCGCATCGCCGGACACCATCACCTCTGCGAACTCGTTGGTACGTCTTGCGCTGGTCACACGAGCAGCTTCTACGAGTTCGGCTCCTGCATCAGCAGCTCTATGCGCGAGAAACTCGTCGAAGACGGAGCGGTCAACAGTCACGCCCAGAAGCTTTTCGGAAACGAAAGTCGCAGTCCCACCTTGGGAGAAGCAGAAGCTCATGCCTCGGATTGGTCGTTGCACAATCCGCATGGGCAGGTGGCCACCCAGCGTGCGGATGCCACGGTACATCACAGCACCACCACAGGGCTTGTCACGGGGCAGTCTGGCCTTCTCCAACAGGAGTGTCTTCAGGCCTCTTCTTGAGAGCTCGTAAGCGGTCACGGCCCCAGCAGGGCCTGCACCCGCAATGATCACGTCATACAAGACTCTGTGGCACCTCCTTATGCCATCACTTAGGCGCGGCTGACTCTCCTCTAGACAGCGGCATCATCCCAGACTATGCCTTTCCATATAGGCTTGACGGATAGTCGAAGGACACGACCAGACTATATGTCTCTGCACTCCTCACATCCAACACGAGGACGTAGGCCAAGACGCCTCATGATCTTCCCACCAGGAAGGTCACTGTCTTGTTGAAGTCGCTCTTTCGAGTCCGATGGTATCTCTCTGCGGCCCACCTGCTCAAAACCATAAGAAGCGATTAGAAGCCGTGAAGGCATGTTCTCCTCATAGACCTCGCAATACACCTCCTTCACACCCGAAGCGAGAAAGAACTCGACTGCTCGCTGGATGAGTGCAGTGGCGACGCCCTTCCTACGTCGAGACGGGAGCACACCAAGGCCGGTGATCTCTCCGTACATGGAGTCCTCTGCCTTCTGAACAAAGCATGCAATGAAGCCCGCAAGCTCTCCCCATAGTTCTGCCACGAATATCCCATCGAGGTCAAGTTGCTTGGCCTCATCTAATGACAGGGGACAGAAGGGGTCAGGAGAGGCGAGGAAGCATCTGTTGTAGAGCGTGACGAACTCCTCCAGCTCATCCCGTTTCAGCCCGTGTACTTTGACATACTTGGGGACGCTCTTGTTGCTCCACCACGCTCTTGCAAGTTCCAACGCGACCTTGGTGTTGGCCTTCATTACCAGATACGCCCTAGTTCGTCCAACCGTGTCCGACATCGTTCGTGGACCTCCACCGCTGTCTTCAAAGTGTGGAGACGCCTCACAGGTGGTCCTCGCTGTCAATGGCGCGTATTGTTGCAGTCACTGACTTGGCTATGGCCTCATCAAAGAGGGGGTCCTGCTCCCCAGACTTCTCAGACTCATCACTCTGTTCAGCCTTCTGCCCGGTGTGCAAGTTGCCATCGCACGTCAGTATGGAGGCTGCCTCCAGACCCTTGGTACTTGCGAAAACGAAGAGAAGGGAACTCTCCATCTCAACGCACTTGACACGAGCTCGTGTCCAGAGGTCCAACTGACGGTTCTCCGGACCAACATAGTACACATCGCTCGTCCAGCACAGCCCAGTATGGACTCGAGCTGGGGGGAGGAGCTGCCGCGTCTCTCTGTGAAGAGCGGTCTGCCACCTAATCGAGGCGACTGCCGGGTATTGTGAGGGGGCATAGTTCAGACTGGCTCGTTCGTCACGTACACAGCCAGTAGGAATCACAACGTCTCCAGTCTTTACAGATGGGTCGATGCCACCGCAGGACCCTACTCTGATGAAGACCTGTGCGCCCAGTCTGGCCAGCTCCTCCACACAGATGTGCGTGGAGGCCGCGCCCATGCCGGTCCCTGAGACTGTCACGGGCACACCCTTGGGAGTAAAGGCATGATGTGTCACCAGACCCCTATATCGGGCGACCTCTTCCACGTCCCTCATCTGAGAGGTGATGAGCGGCACTCGGTCAGGGTTGCCTGTGATTAGTGTGATGCGTTCGACATCACCCTCGCCGACGCGTAGATGTGGCTGTACTCTGCGCTTCATCTTGGGTCCCAGACATTGGGGGCTGAATTCCCTTTTGTCTGTTGCTCAACGACCGCTCACTGTTGAACACGCATACTGCACGAGACCTTTTCTTGTCACATGTTCCGTGACTTGGAGGAACAGGAGCCATATGCAATGCCGAATGTCGAGTTCGAATACTACTGCTACAGGTGCGGCTCAAAGAATGCTCTGACGCTACAATGTCCAAGTGCGCCACAGTATCAGATTCAGGACCTGAGGTGCAGAGGCTGCGGTGATGCGACGAAGGTGTTATTGAGTCACTGCCCGAACTGCTCGAGGTATGTATACTGGATAACAGACTTTGACCTGCCAGCCATTGTCGGAGGTTTTGCCAGATACATGGTACAGAATATGCAGGCAATGATTGACCGCGCCGCTCAGCAGGGCGCAACCATCGGAGTCGACACTCCGGACAGATATCCCATAAGGTCCAGCTGCGCATGCGGTGCCAAGTTCGCTGTGGAGATACGGATACCTGACCTTGACTGAACCAATACTGCGACGGTTCAGAGGAGATACTTGGTCAGGTCGAGGGCATCTGGTTCAACGTACCACCCTCTGGGGCCACTGGACCAGCTCTTCGTCGAGTCAAGTATGCTTCTGGAACTGGCGGGATACATGGACAACAGGGCGCTGACAGAGTCGACATGATCCATGTCCTCTAGACTTCGGAGCGCCTGATAGTAGTCCTTCTGATGTGCGCTCGGTATGTGTATCCAGAGAAGTATCCCCTTCTCCGAGACATGATAGTACGACTGAGGAATGAACCTTGTGGCCGCAAGTATGTGGTTAACCCAGTCCCTGTTGCACACTATCTCAAAGCAGAAGCTTGCGTCGAGCCCCATGCCATTGAGAGCCACGAAGGGAATGACAATCCTACGCTTCTTGAGCCTCCGAATGGTCTGCGACACATGTTCGGTGTCCACGCGTATGCCTCTGGAACGAAGCCTCTGCACCACTGATGCAGGGCTTATTCGGGCATCCATTACGAACTGAGAAGCTATGATGAAGTCCATCTTGGTCAGTCTTCTCTGGGGCCCGCTTGGTTCCATGAGCAGCAGCGACTCAAGGACGTCCGAATCGACAGCACCGACGAGCTGATCTCTGAAGGCGACTGGTCGGACCCATGTGCCATTGTCATACAGGTCCATGGAGACTTGCATTCCATTGGCAATTCGGGAGTGCAGGCACGCACTCTTGAAGACGGGCCCTGTCAGACTGCGGATGCTTCTCCGCAGGATGCTTGTGCCCTCCGCTGTCATGGGGTAGAGAAGACTCACGTAGCCAAGCTCAGAGGTCGCGGTGATTGCCATACTCCGTGTGAAGGGAAACTCGGCGAAACCAGACTCTATCACGGGGGACGGAATATCACTCCGGCGTTGGAAGAAGAGGACAGTCGACTCAAGACCGAATGCGGAGTTGTCGAGAAGGGAACTGAAACGAATACCATTCCTTGTCTGTAGTCGCTGTATTGCTCGATGAACTGTCTTTGGTCCGAGACCCAAGTCCCTTGATGCAGTGACAAGTGGGGCTGTTGGATGGTGCACCAGATACCGTAGGACTTGTAGGTCGAGAGGCGAGGGAGACGCAGGGCTATCTACAAAGGCAAGCCTATAGGCGGACCGTAGCGAGTCAGCGTTGTAAGTGTTGTACTTTGATAGAGTCTTGAGATGTTCTATGAGCTGTTCCTTTACAGTCTCATTGACGGGCAAGACTGTCGGATCGGTCGGGTGTTTCACGAACTCAGGGTTCTCCTTCAGAGACTCCACAATCCTAATTGCCTCTTCAAGACCAAGTGTACCGGAACAGAGGCCCAGGTACACTCGGATGGTGTCTACATAGAACCTTGCAGACGGTTCGTCGACACAAGGAATGAGGTCGTCATATGGAGTCGCGATATCGATGGACGTATTCGGGTCAGACACCAACGTAGATGACCTCCCATGGCTCAGGACTGTCTGGTGTGCGCATAAGGGGACTGTGATGAAGAGGGGTGTTGTAGGACGTGATGAAGCACGGGCTCTAATCCTTTTCTTTTCACACAGGGGTCAGCAAGAAACGCAAATAACTGAATCGATGATGTAGACAGACTTGTCAAGAAGGAGAGAATATGAATCCAAGGTACACCAACAGGCAGACGTATGTCGAATACTGCCAGACGTGCACCATCCGTGATGTGCACTCTGGGGAAGGTGGTTGACTGAGCGCGCAGTGTCCGCAACAGATCCTGTTCTTCCGAGACACCTTTCATGCATACAATGAGACGCTGGTCAAGCCCTATTCCTTCTACTTCTACATACGGTACTGACACCTGTGGTCGAATACGAGCCAACCGCCGTCGAACCACTCCTTCTACCGGGCACGGAAGACCGAGATGTTCAAGTCGCGAGAGAGCATACTTTGCAGAGCAATGGTGATACTCCTCCAGACAGGAGGCCAGAGCAAGGTCTTCGATGGGGACAGACCCATGGAACTCCTGATTCACGGCAGTCCCTGTTGGAAGCACATCCGCGTAGTGTCGCACTGCATGAAGCGAGGCGCCGAGTCTGAACGTGTCCTGAAAACTCCAGTCCTGTCCATCGAATGAGCCCAAGTTCATCTGGTCCGACGTTCTGGTGGCAATGTCGTACTCCACCTCCAAGTCATAGGGGGGCTTTGCGAAGAGACCCATGTTATTGCACAGTTGCCTTAGTGGGGCGCCCGGGGGCGACAGAGTTTCAAAGTAGAGGCTGTGATTCCCCCTCGAGCATATGATGGAACGGAGCTGAATCTGGACGCGGGGGTTCGCCGACAGCCAAGACGAGAACTTGTCCAGCGAAGACGGTGAGGAGGATACAGCCCACCCGAAGACAAGCTGATGACCCAGCTGCCCGTATCTCAGCAACCCAGAGACCCGCAGACCGTTGAACTGTTCAAGCTTCCGCCAGAGCTGGTTGACGGCAGACCGGGACACCCCGGTCTCAACCGCAATCTCATTCTGCCTCAAGAAGGGGTTCAGGGTCAGACTAGTCAGCAGTCTCATTTCGGCGGGCCACAACTTGCGGGGCATCATCTATCGCCTATGAAGCCACGACCGAATGTTAAGATGTTTGTGGGTGCTTCTGCACGCTTTTGTGGACCGGAGCGAGTACCCAAGACCGCCGACATGAAGGCTGGCCGTACGAGGCCTTCTGAGGCCGTCTTGAGGCTTGGAAACACTGTCCCTCGTTTATTTTCTCCCAAGTTCACATCTTCACTCATGGCAGCCTTTCACTGGCCTGATTCCTAGTCCATGAAGACAGGGCCTGTCAGAATGGCAGACGAAGAATGTCTCTGTCGTTCCGACCAGGCGCGGCTGCACAGATGTTGACGGAGGCCGATAGCAGACAGAAATCACCTGCGGATGCACGGAACCCGATGAGCGTGTGCCAGGCCCGTTCTCAGGAGAGACCAGCAGTCCCGAGGCATACTGCGAACCCTGCGACAACTGCCACACATCACAGTGGGTCGGCAATGACCAACTGATTCCTGTCAGAGAATCTGGGCCCCGCGGCAGTACATGCCAGCAACTGATGAACAGACCCAATGACACAACAACGGAGGTGAAACAACAGTGACAGTACATCCACCTACTGACCCAGAACCCGAACCATGGTAGAGAATGTGAAATGATGATCTCTGATATGCAAGAACAGAGGAGGTATTGAATGATAGGAACACAACGAACAGACATGACTCAAGACATAGAGAACATACTTGAGGAAGGAAGAGCCATTGATGTGTATAATGACCCAGATTCGGTGCGGCTCACTGCAGCAAACATGGAGATGATGATGAGGAATCTGCTCAACTCCAAGTGTATGCAGGAGTGCATCACCCTCATGGCGGACATTTGCACACATAGGCTTGTCGCGCTGCACACAGCCGACGGATCCATCAAGGTCATCGTCACCGAGACCTGATGACATGACGTGGGAAGAGCTGACCGCGGATGGACAGCACGATGCTGTATCTCTGAAGCGGTCAGTTGTCCCAGTAACGAAGTGCTTCATCTGCCTCCGCAGAGAGTCAGAACAGAGGCGGTCTGTGGATGGTGTTCCTGCCAACAGCCCACTTCCGAGGACCATGCGCACACCTGGACAACGGAGTGAGCGGAATGGTCAAGAATGAGGGTGGGTCATACGAGGGGATAATGTGACTCCAGACTCGAGATATCACGAGCTCGGTACAGATAGAGGGCTGAGAGAGTCCATAAAGGCCATCTTCGCGTGGCGAAACTACTCGGTCTATCTGGCCACATCATGGGCCTTCAGTGCCTTTGGTGTTCTGTTATGGTTGTTGAACCTTTATCTTTACCACATCGGCTGGAGCTACATGACGATTGGAGCAGTTCTCACTATCATGTCAGTTGTGTCCGCGCTCGCACGGCTTGTGGGGGGATACTTGGGCGACATAGCGGACAGAAAGAAACTGTCTGTACTAGCGATGCTTTTGGCGAGCGCATACATGGTCACTCTCGGTGTCTCAGTTGAGCTCAACATGATTGTTATAGGGCTCATGATGCTCTCACTGATGGATGTGGTCAAGGGGGGCTCGTCAGCGTACATCCTTGACAATGTGCCAAAAGACGACAGTGGCCTTGCCCTTGCGCTCTTCACTGCAGGCAGTGCACTGGGTGTCTTGACACTCTCGGCGCTCTGGTACGCAGTACCGATCATGGGCTTCGCCACTGCAATGCGCTTGCTGTTTCTTGTCGGCGGTGTTGTGCTTCTGTTCTGCACAGTCATTCGGGCCAGATTCCTGACCTCAAGCAAGTCCTCTAGGGACACTGACACGCCACATGACCTTCGCGACTTCATTGTGGCTAATGTGAGAGCTGCTCAATCAGTCCTTGCTATCATCCCCGGGGCCTTTCTGGTGGCATTCCTAGACAGCTTTAGTGACAGCCTCTTCCACTTTGGAGCATACATATACACCAATGAGGTGCTGGGGGTCTCAGTCCTAGGCATCATCATCATGGTGGCAACCATGTTACTGGTGTCAGTACCACTGATGCTCAAGGTTGGTCGAATATCGGACAGACACAACACAAGAAGAGCCGGACTGATTGTATACTCGCTCATGCCGTTCTCTGCAGTCGTACTCATCATGGCGCCATACGTGCCGTTGTGGGCAACACCTGAGATGCAGGCTGCTACAGATGCAATGCTACCAGGCCTAGGAGCAGTCTTCACAACACCGTTCGTTGCAATAACGCTGAAGCACGTCAGTGATCTGCTCTGGAGCTTGGTCCTGGTCACAATGATACAGAAGAGTCTTCCAAGCCACGACACCTCAAAGGTGCTGGCAGTATTCTGGTCTGTGGTCTACCTGTCTTCATCCTTTGCCCCCGCAATCGCCGGAGTGGTCTTCTCGCTACAGCCCTCACTAGTCTTTGCTATGGTGCTCGTTCTCAACATGACCATCATCATGCTTGTGTACAGATATGGTCTCACAGGTCTTGAACGGAACGGCAAGAGACTCCAACTAGATGGCCAGTCCTAGTGCGCCTCACAAGCAGACCTGAATAGTGGGTCCGGGAGCAGTTGCCCAGAAGTTGGACATTCTTGTACTGGTCGTGTACCAGTTGGCTGAGCCGAGCTTGATAGGTCCCGACGTCCTTGCCCACGCTCATGTTCACAGTGTCTCATGCTGTCACTGTGCTCGGTGTCTGTACCACGACGACTTGACGCTGGGAGGCCGCCGGGCTCCTGACGTGTCTGCGGACGCCGGGAGGCCACAGACGGGTCCCACTCGAAGAGGTCGCGCGACTGTCTGCCGTCCGGTGCTCTACCGGGCCTCTAGATCCGCTTCATCCTCATCCTCCCGACGGACCACAGGAAGAACATAAAAGTGGTACAAGGTCGGGACATCTAGAGTCCCACGGACGGTGATTCGAGATGATAATAGGCATGGTGAGCAAGTTCCATGCAGCGGATGGGCTGTGTGTCCGTGCCAACGCGGAACTTCGGGGACTTGTAAGAAGGAACCACGAGGTACATGTCTTCACGCGTTCGAACACCGTGCATTCACTCCCACCGGACAGAGTCCACAGGTTCAAAGCTCTGCCACTGAACCCCCATCTGTCTCTCGACCCACCAACTGTGATTGGAATGATTGCTCGCGAGTCAAGAAGATTGGGCGTGGAAGTGTTGAATGTCCAGATGAACTCGGGAACCACGGAGTTCGTGCTGCCGCACTTCAAGTCCAGTCTGCCCCCGTTGGTGGCCACATTCCATCTTGCCTACACCCGTGGCGTCGCGCTCCTCATGGCCAGCTACGCGATGGCGTGGGAAGCCAGCATTCGGGCTTGCCGACACTACGACCATGTGATTCTTGTCGACCCGGCGCAGAAGCCCTATTTTCTTAGAGGAGGTGTTCCAGAGGACTCGATATCGGTCATCAAGAATGGGGTCGATACTGACTTGTTCTCACCAGCGGCGAAGAAGAAAGAGGATGAAATCGTTGACTTCGCCTTTGTCGGACGACTCAATCACGACAAGGGCGCAGGCACTCTGCTGGATGCCTTTGCTGAGTATCACTCTGAGAACCCGCGTACCCGACTGACACTGGTAGGGGATGGCATACTCAAGACGCGCGTGGCGACCTGTGCTCGGGACGGGGCGGTCCGGTGGCTCGGTGTCGTTCCTCATGAGGAGATACCGAGACTGCTTCGGAAGGCGGACGTGTTCGTCATGCCTCAGCTGAACGGCGGCCTCAGCCTCAGCGTGATGGAGGCGATGAGCTGTGGGCTCCCGGTGATAACCACCGCAATCGGGGAGACCAAGAGACTCCTTAACGAGAGGGAGGGGGTCTTGATTGAACCGAACAACCGCAGTGAACTGATAGACGCGATGCGTATGCTGGCAGAGGACGAGAAACGTCGGTCATCGATGGGACGCGAGTGTAGAGAGAAGGTGCTCAGAGAGTACTCGTGGTACTCACAGGTCGAACGTATAGAGCGCGTCTATCAACAGGTGGTGTCCTAAGCGTGATGCTCAAGAGGAGAAACAGACAGTCAACGGCGCCAGAAGAAAGGTGAGCGAAGTGCTTGACCTGAAGTTCATTAGAGAAAACGTGGAGCTAGTCCGCGAAAACCTGCTCAGAAGGAGAGACGAAGCAAAGCTCAGGGAGTTTGAGCAGTTGTTGATACTCGACCAGCAGCTCAGAGACATCAACAAGAGAATACAGGACCTCAGGACTGATCGCAATCGACTGTCCAAGGAGGTGGGACAGAGAAAACAGAGAGGCGAGGATGCGTCAGAGATAGTCGAACAGGTCGGCAGGATAAATGACGACATTGCATCGTGCGAAGCAGAGGCCGACCGGATGGCCACTGAGATGCGTAGAATACAGATGAGCATCCCAAACATACTTCACGAGTCTGTCCCCTACGGGGCCAGCGAGGAGGACAACCTGGTCGTGAGCGAGTGGGGAGGCAAGCCAACACTGGACTTTGAATTCAAGAGCCATGTTGACCTGTTGGAGACGCTTCAGCTGGGGGACATCCCTAGGGCCGCCAAGATAGCGGGTGCACGGTTCTTCTTCCTCAAGAATGAGCTGGTACTTCTAGACTTGGCAATGCAGCTGCTGGCGCTTGAGATGCTCGCAAAGAAGGGGTTCACGCCAACATACCCACCGTTCATGATGCGACGTGAGGCCTACGAGGGCGTCACAGACCTGAGTGACTTTGAGAGTGTCATGTACAAGATTGAAGGAGAGGACCTGTATCTCATCGCCACATCAGAGCATCCAATGGCTTCAATGTATATGGGGGAGATCTTCGAGCCCACAGACCTACCAATCAGACTTGCAGGAGTGAGCACCAACTTCAGGAGGGAGGCAGGAGCTCATGGGAAGGACACCAAGGGCATCTTCAGAGTGCATCAGTTCACCAAGGTCGAGCAGTTCGTATTTAGTCACCCAGACGAGTCGTGGCAGATTCATGAGGAACTCAGGAAGAACATTGAGGAGTACTTCAGAAGACTGAGGCTGCCGTATCGGGTCGTAAATGTGTGTACTGGTGACATAGGTACGGTTGCAGCAAAGAAGTACGACCTTGAGGTCTGGATGCCGGGCCAGGGCAAGTACAGAGAGGCCGGCTCGTGCAGCAACTGTACTGCGTATCAGGCGACCAGACTGGGAATCAAGTACCGTATCAAGAAGGGCGGGACAGAGAAAGCGTACTTACATACGCTCAACAGTACAATGGTGGCCAATCCCAGGGCCATTGTGGCCATAATGGAGAACTTCCAGAGAGAAGATGGAAGCATAGAGGTACCTCAACCACTGCACAGATACTTGCCACGCTCCATGAGAGAGATTGTGCCGCGGAAGGGAGATGTGCAAGTCACGAGTTGACAGCGGTCTCGGTGGGGGAGCCTTCTTCAGACGCCTCCATGAGCCCTGGAAGGTAGTCCTCGGAGCCTTCGTGAACACGAATCATCGAAATCCATCCGAGCGGGATCATTGACGAGTAGACCGGTCTTCCAGGACCAACAGCTATGTAGTCCTCTCCAACAGAGATCACACGTACACCATGAGTCTCCTTGACCATTGCGCTGCGGTCCTCGGGATTACCATAGGCATTTGAACACAGAAAGATGTCAACCAGCACTTCTGAGTTGGCAACAGAACGCAGCAAATCTCTCCAAGTTCCGTTGAAGTCTAGTCCGGCCACGACCCGGTCCATTTCGAGACACCTCGAGCCTATTCTCAACAATCTATAGGTCGGAGACTTATAAAGGGGACTCTATGCAGGCCGCATCTTGCCTTCATCTGCGACAGAGTGGCAAGAGACGCCGGTCAAAGCCCGCTCTCAAGAGCCATGCGGACCGCATCATCAATGGTCCTCTGCAGCGCCTGCGGGAGGTCCGGTGTCTTGAGGTGCATGAAACCCCGCACAATCAGGGATGTGGCTTCATCCTCAGTGAGTCCACGAGACATCAGATAGTTCAGCTGGTCCGCACCAAGTTTTCCCACAGTGGCTTCATGGCTTAGCTCGACACCCTCGGCAGACGCCTCAAGTTGCGGTATGGCCATTATGCGGGCGGTTCCGCTCAGCAAGAGACCATTGCACTCAAGCCGGGCCTTGACCCCGTTGACGCGACCAACGAGGTCACCCCGTGCGACTATGTCAGAGGAGTCCGTCGCAATCGTTCTGGAGACCACCTTTCCTCTCGTTCCGGGAGCATCTAGGACCAGAGACCCACCAATGTCATACTTTGAGCTCTTGGAACCATAGACGACAGAGTACAGCTCAGCCCTTGCCCCGAGACCTACAAGACGGACCTTTGGGTATGTCTGAATCGAGTGGAGTGGACTCAGTACTGCATAGCTTGAAATGAAGGCGCCGCCCTCTTCAACAAGTGTTGCGGACCGGGGGCGGACATCCACCCGCTCACTCCAACGGTGTACCATGGTGAAGGTGAGCTTTGCATTCCTCTTGACATAGAACTCCGAGATACCCAGATGCAGCGACCGCTCGACCTCCCCAGGCGTCGCACAGCCGGTGATCACATGCAGTTCAGAGCCTTCTTCCGCAATGACGATGTTATGGACGTTCTGTGCAAGTCTGTCTTTCTTGATTATGAGACAACTCTGAACTGGCATCTGAATCTTGGCACCCGGCCCCGCGCGAATGAAGTACCCGTTATACTCGTTCAACCCACTTGCGGCTGTGTACTTGTCCGAGTCGACTGATACTGCCCTCCAGAAATAGTCGGAGAGCCACTCATACTTCTTGACCGCATCTCGGATTGACATTACCTCAATACCGGGCTCAAGCGTCATTACGCTCGCCAAGAAGCTCTCATTGTCGAACTGGGCGAATGCCCCGGCAGCATGAGATGCCTCCGGGTCGAAGCCCACCTGCGACACAAGCGCACGATCAGAGTCTGTCAGCGAGTCAACTTCCAGCGGGTTGCTTCCGGAGCCGCCAAACTCATACTGGTCAAGATCCAAGTCTGTACCATACTGGGCGGGTCGGTCCTTTGCAGCAGCGGCCTTCTTCTTGGATTGCTCATGGTCTCTCAAACTGCCTCATACCCCCTTTGTCAAGATGCCTCCATCAAGAACCGCTCGTAGCCCTTCGCCTCAATCTGTGGAATTATGCTCATGTCGCCAACGAAGGCCAGTCTTCCGTTCTGCAGGATGTACACCGTGTCCACCTCTACGAACTCAAGGATGTATCGGTGGTGGCTGATGATTACCATGGTAGTACCACCCTTCTCACGGATGGCTCTCAGCTCACGACCAACAGTCTTCAGCGAGTCGTAGTCCAGTCCGCTGTCTGGTTCATCGAGGAACATTATCTTCGGACGCATCGACAGCACTTGGAACAGCTCACTCCGCTTCGACTCACCGCCTGAGAAACCGTCGTTCAAGTCACGCCCTGCCAGATTCGCGATTCCAAGCCTGCTGAAGTCTTCAAAGAGTTCGGGCCTGCATCCACATGAGTCGCCCATCAGACCCGCTCGCGGCTCCACACATGCATAGTCCGGACATATCTTGCAGATGAACTCCTGAAGCTGTACGCCTGGGATTACGGGCGGCGTCTGGAATGCATAGGAGACCCCCATCCTCGCTCGCTCAGTTATGCTCTTCCTCAGGATAGACTCCCCATTCATGAGGATGTCTCCGCTCTTCACCTCGTACTCAGGGAGACCCATGACTGCCTTTGCCAGGGTTGACTTTCCAGATGCGTTTGGACCAAGAATCGCGTATACCTTTCCTCTCTCAAACTTCAGGTCCACTCCCCGTAGGATTGGGATGCCAGCTACTTCTACGCGCAGGCCACAGGTCTCCAACAGAGGCTTTTCAGACATCGATCACACTTGGTAGATACTGCTAGGCGTTGCGCACTTATGCGTATTGTCTAGACCATGGACTCACTTCTTTGTGTAAGTCCCCATGATCTTCGCCTTGGAGAGCGCGTTGGCTTCGCAGAGTTCTCTGAAGTTCTTCTTGCTGACAGACTCCAGCTTCGGAACCTTGAGGGCGTACAGCGTAAAGAAGTATCTGTGAGTACCGGAAGGTGGTGCAGGACCGCCCCACTCCGTGATGCCGAAGTCATTCTTGACAAGATGACCGGGGACGGGACCTCCGCTTGGTATGGAAGTCACATCGGGAGGTATACCGTGGACCAGCCAGTGAATCCAGTCACCGACAGGTGCATCTGGGTCGTTGCATAGCAGGGCAAGGCTCTTCGTTCCCTCCGGGACTCCATCCCATGCCAGATGTGGACTACGGTTGTCCCTGCGATAGGCACACTTGTCGGGAATAGGTTGCCCATCCTTGAAGTCGTCGCTCCATATGCGCATGACTAGACCTCCACTGAATAATAGACACGGAGGAGGTACTTATGTCTTCCACCAAGGAGACGAATCACCATGCTTATAGGCCGCGGGCAAGTAGTTCTGAGCGGGATGCCATTGACGACAGTACAGGAATCGTTTGAGAAGCTGATCTCTCTTGCAATAGAGAGAGAAGAAGAGGCATACGAGTTCTACACCGAGGCTGCCAAGAAGGCAGAACTGACCTCATCCGCAAAGCTGCTGAAGGAACTGGCGAAGCAAGAGGTCAAACACAAGGAGAAGCTAATGAAGGCTCTCAAAGGCGATGTGTGCGACACTTTTGGTTGTACAATGGAAGAGCTGGAGAGAAGAGACCTGAACAAGTACCTTCTTGACATTCCGTTGGCGCCCTCGGCCACTCCTCAGGAGCTGCTCATCATAGCCATGAAGCGAGAGGAGGCTTCTTTCAACTTCTATAAGTCGTTGTCAGAGCTCACTGGAAACGCCTCTCACAGGGGAGTCTTTGAGACCCTCGCGAAGGAAGAGAACCAGCACAAGGACCGTCTACAGGAGCTGTACGACAAGCACTTCCAACCCTGGATGTAAGACGAGCACGAGGGAGGGAGTACCCCCGCAAGTGTCTACTGTCAGGTCCTGTGCAATAGGGGCGCCGCAATGAATGTGAGACCGTGCTTGGTGAGCTCTCTAGCGGTCCGGTTAACTGCTGCATGCTTATCGAGGTAGTTCTGCAGTAGCAGAGGCATGTGTCCAGCAGCCTCGATCTCGGACTTCGCTCTGAAGTAGTCCAAGATGTCGCTCCTGTGCTCCCGCGTGACTTCCACATCAGGAGGACCGCCCTCGTGTTTCGCGCTGACGTTTCGGACATGGTCGGCCAGTTTGATTAGTTCCGGCAGTCGGTCGTAGGGCTGCCGTACTATGCTCTTGTATGTCTCAGTTATGTGGTGTTCCAGACGCACAACATCCTCAAAGCCAAACCACTTTCGCACCTGAGCGGCTAGCTCTATTGTCTCATTGTTTACGCTGTTGGACAGATTGAAGCCAATGAGAGGGGTTGTGCCGTCCGGACGACTGAATAGCTTCGCGGTCATGAGAGTCCACAGACAGGCGAAGGGATTGTCATTTCCCATGTAGACAGAGATCTTGAACTCCATGTCGATGCCCAGTTTGTGCATCATGTAACCTATTAGGACGCTCCCTGGGTTGACATTCAGAACCTGCTTGACTCCGTATGTTGTGTAGTAATGCAGGTATTCGTCCGCCCACTTCAGTGGGAAGTCATTTGGCATTCCAACACCACCAAAGTAGCCCGTTATGGTCTCTGGACCACCGAGATGTACGTTGGCCGGTGCACCGTCAGGACCGGGCTTGGTTCCCCTAGTGTCGAGTGTCTCAACATAGGAGGAGCCGACAATCTGCATGCCCGCAGCAAATGCAAGCACATGGTCATCGGCAGTCTGTTCAGCCATGTTGCGTACACGGATGAACCGTCCAGGCATCAAGTCTTGATTCGCTATCGAGGTCTTGGCCTCCTCAATCAACCATGGGAAGTACTGACAGGCGCTAATCTCAAGGGTCACGGCAAACGAGTCATCAGACTTGAAACTCTCAGCACGTTCACCGAGCACCTTGCGTCGGTACTCAGGGACTGATATGAAGGCGTCATTATCTCGCTGCTCCTGAAGCCATGTCAGGTCGCGCACGAACGGCGACTTCTTTGCCTCCAACTTCTTCATCAACACGTCAAGTCGTCGGGCTTCGGTCGCGCGCCTGTTGATCTCTTCAACACCGCCATACTTGTCAATGATTCCAAGCAGGCCATTCACAAGTGGGTTGTCCGCACTAGTCAGGAATGCATTGAGCTCGTCGAGTATGTGACGGTCAATTGTTAAACTCATTCGGTCGGTCATGGCTAGGTCATCCCGTATCTTGTTGGCGTGGAGTACCAGTTGATGAGTAGAGGAGAATGGTAACAAGCCACAGATAAACAATTCTGACCAACCGGACACCAGACACTTCAGAAGGGCTCACTGCGAGCTGTCTGGCATGTCTTCCTCAGGCGGTCCATGTAGAGAATCAGTGACGAGTGAACGAATCCTGGGACCGAAGGCAGCGGTGAAGGTGCCACCTACTGTCACCTGAATACTGTTGACAAGGACGAGTTCCGCCACTGCAGGCTCAATTCCGAGAAGGAACACCTCGGCGACAAAGTACCCTGTGAGCATAGCACACGCTCCAAGAACGATACCTAGCAGATCCCACTTGGTGAGCCGGCTAGGGGTACTAGACTTGAGACTGAAGTAGCCCACGACTAGGCCTTCTGTCCCCTTAGAAACTAGAGTCACTGGTGCAAACATATGGTAGCCCAGAGCAATGTCGGCCATTGCAGACCCCACCCCACCGGCAAACAACCCGCCCACGGGTCCAAGGACCATGCCTGAAAGCATGACCAGCACATCACCAAAGTTCAGGTACCCGCCCCAAGGAAATGGAATGGCAATCACAACAGTCGCAACTGTTGTCAGACCGGTCATGATTGCGACTAGTACAATTCCGGTGGTGTAACTCAGCGGACCAAGTGCCCTTAGGCTCATCCATATCACTCTTCCATGTGCGGCGACTGGGCCCTTGTATATATAAGTTCGAGCCTATATATAGGCTGCACAAATGTCGCTTGCAGAAGGGCTCCAGTGTAGCACTTGTGGGCGATTCCCGAGTTCCCCAAGAGCACGCCGCTGCGACAGATGCGGCAGCAGTCTCAATGTGAGATATGACCTTGAAACAGCCAAGGAGTATCTGACTCGAGATGTTCTGGAACGAAGGAGACCCGGACTGTGGAAGTACGAAGAGATTCTACCTCTCAGAAACCCGGAGATGAGAGTTTCTCTGGGAGAGGGAGGGACATTTCTTCACAGGTGCATACGACTCGCAGACGAGTTCGGTTTGAGTCAGCTTAGCCTCAAGGACGAGACCATGAATCCGACGGGGGCGTTTCTCGACAGGGGGATGTCTGTCGAGGTCTCTGTGGCTCGGGAGAACGGAGTGGGCGGACTGAGCTGTGGTTCGACAGGTAACTTGGCGGTCTCACTGGTTGCGTACGCAGCAAGAGCCGGCATCAGGACCAAGGTGTTCTTCGCTCATGGCGACAGCGTTGATGTGGGAAAGTTCTACCAGATACTGGCATACGGTCCGGAACTCGAGATTGTGGGAGAACGTGAGGATGGCGAGAAGAGAGCCGAGAGCCTTGGGGACGGATGGCATCCGGTTCTCCCTGTCAATCCCAACTTCCTTGAGGGAGTACGCACAACCGCGTTCGAGATCTCTGAACAGTGCGGCTGGGAATTACCCGACTGGCTTGTCGTCCCGATGGGCAGCGGGGGACACATCTCCAGAATCTGGAAGGCTCTGCGTGAACTCACCGAACTGGGTCTGATTGGCGGCCATCTACCAAGGCTTGTTGGCGTCCAGACGAAGGGCTGTCAGCCGATAGTACAGTCGTTTGTGGCTGGCTCGAGAGAGGTGATGACGTGCGATGCTGGCTCCACGATAGCCCTAGACATTGCCGTTGGAGAACCTCTGTGTGGCACTGATGCACTCAAGGCAATAAGAGAGTCAGGTGGGCTCGCCCTGAGCGTGTCGGACAGAGACACTCTTGCTTCAATCGGGCTGCTTGCGAAGCGTGAGGGCGTCTTTGTCGAGCCTGCATCCGCAACCACTATCGCGGCACTCAGTGATATGCTGGCCAGCGGCCAGATAGACCGGTCTGACAGTGTGGTTTGCGTGGTCACCGGGATGGGGCTGAAGTACCCGGAGATTGCACGAAGCCTCGTCAAGGGCAGGCCACAGCTTGAAGACCTGCTGGGCAGATACGAGGGACGAAGTTACACAACCGAGATTGGTAGGACCAAGCAGGTCATACTCCAGATCCTGATGGCTGGCGAGTCATATGGCTACGAGCTTTGGAAGAGAATGAGCAGGGAGCGTGGAATCGCTGTGCGAATACCAAGTGTCTACCAGCACCTCTCGGAACTCAGAAGGGGCGGACTGGTACATGTTGTCCGTACTGAGAGAAGCTATGACAAGAGGACTCGGCACTACTACGGGCTTACCGACACGGGATGGTCAGTTGCGAGGCAGTTGTCGGAACTCTCAAGAGAGGGCACTGCAGCCCATAGGCGAAGTGTTTTATCAGACCATGAACAATGTCAGGACTAGGCAGATGATGTCTGCCTAAGAGCGAGAAGAGGCCGAAGATAGATGTCAAAGAACTGGATGCAGACAGACGACTTCAAGAAGGAGAAGCATGTACCGGTCATCAGTGTCGAGAAGAAGGGGCAGGATCTCTATCATATCACTATCACTGTGGGAAAGGAGATTCCACACCCCAACACTACTGCACATCACATCAAGTGGTGCGACCTGTTCTTCTGGGCAGAGGGAGAGAAGTTCCCGGTCGAAGTCGGGTACTGTACATTCGACCACCACGGGGAGTCGGTACAGGGAGCGGACACCAGCAAGATGTATTCGGAGCCCCATACCGTCTTCGCGTTCAAGACTCAGAAGTCAGGTACATTGATGGCCACAGCCTACTGCAACATACATGGGCTATGGAAGAGCGAGATGGAACTCAAGGCATAGACACCTCTCTCACGGGACTGCACGACGTGCTGCAGTCCCCGTATTCAGTTCCGGTGCTCAGAGAACAAGTGTTCGCCAATCACTGCGCAGCTCAGACCGCCTCAAGATGCGCATTCCACAGTGTGCTTCCATCGAGTAGTCGGGAGGCGCGCACTCGTTTCCCCACGAAGACCGCATACTTTCCCGAGTCATGGTCGGGAGAAACTGCAGCGTAGGGCATTATCGCGGACAGTGTGTATTGATGTCTATCATCCGTCCATACGACATACCGATTGATGTGTTTCCGAACAATGCCTGTGACCGTGACTTCCTTCAAGGGGGTGTCAGGCATACTATACGCGATTGGCACAGTTAATCTTTCCGCCAAGTGTGACATTGACGGCAACTGTGAACCACCCATCGCAGAGTCGATTCGTATCAGAACAGAGCAGCCGGTGGATTGGGACTCTCATTGCCATGCATTGCGAGACTGACAGAGGGAATCGCATCTCTCGAAGGACACCTTCGCAGCACAGAACGCAGTCTAGGAGAGGGGGTCTTCGTCTGTGGGGGGTACTCGTTCCGGTCGGACCTTGGCATACAGGAAGCCGCCCTCAACAAGACGACAGACCAGACTTCTGAATCCTGGACACTTGCTCCATCGCATCTTGTAGTCACAGGCCTCGCATTCACGAGTCATCTCTAAGAGACGTTTCCCATTGAGTAGAGTCACCGCGACAAGGTAGAGTGTGAAGATGGCTAGGACCTTTACATCGATGGCGTACCAGATGTCACCACCACGAAGCAGCAACGAGAAGGAAACACCTGCAAATCCCGAACCGAGTAGCAGTTTGGCTCCGACCTTGATTCGATGTCTGTCAGTGAGATGGGTCATACTCAGAACAAAGGACAGAGCGACTGCAGACAGGCCAACCCAGAAGAGAGGGAGAGACATGGCTAGCTTCGGGCATACAAGCCAAGTGAGGAGAATCAACACAGAAGTAGAAACGAAAGAAATGGTGTTGAAAAAGCAACCTGTGCACCAAGTCCTTCCTCTGAATTGGAAGGTGTGTTCAGAAAAGTTCGTGCAAAAAGGATGATGGGCAGTTAGGAATGGACCGACCTGCTTGAGGAAACTCACGGGATGGCGAACGAGCGCCGTGCTATTGAATACGAGGCGACCTCTTGTCGGGTCGTCCAGGACTTCAGCACATGACCGTGCGTCTGCCGCCGCAGAACCGCCTTCCTTCACTGCCACTTGTTGAGTTACTCCGTTCTAACTCGAGTGCTGGAACCAACTATCACGGGAATGTGAACGTAGTTGGCATCAGAGCTCCAAACAGAATTGCAAGGCCACCGGGTATGAGGAGAAGAATAACGAAGAATGCTATCGCTGAGATGATCATACACAGAAGCCATGCGACAATTGCACCGCCCCAACCAACACCATGACGGGTCTTTATCAGGTACCACGATATGACACAGCCAAGTAGTGGAATCCATCCAAGGAGTGCCATCCCAAGCGCCGTGACAAAGGTGGTTCCAAGTTCTCGGTTTGTGCCGTTGACAAAACCGAGTGCGATGCCGAGGAAGATTGCATAGATGATTATGGAGATTATGATGAAAATCGCCACAATCATCAGCAGTCCACCAAGGAGTAGTTCTAGTTGCATATCTCCAGTCTCCTGTCCATTTTCATGGACTTGGGGTTTGGTAGGAGTCACGCTGACATAAAAGCATGACGACTCTTGGTATTCGGTTGCGGAAGTCACGTCCAGAGTCTGAAGAACCTGAACTCCGGGTACCTGTTAACACTGGCAACGAATGCTCGTGCTCAGAAAGCATACGAGAGGGCTGGATTCAAGAGGGCTGGCATCTTCAGGCAGGCAATGTTCACAGAGGGTCGTTTTGTCGACTTTGTCGCGATGGACATTCTCAAGGAGGAGTTCTTGGAGAAGTATCCACCTGGGGCGCGTGTTGGAGAAGCACCATAGTGGTGGATACGGAGCTGCTTAATCTTTTGAAGGGTTCATAAACCGTTTCTGGCGAAAGTGGACAGTCCCGGCACTCGGAATAATCCACTGCGTGGTTCTGTGTCTAAGAGTGGCTATTAAGACTCAGGCAGTGGGTTTGTCGGTGATCACATGGACAACACAACCAGAATCACACTCGCACTCTTCGCGCTGATGATTATCGGGGCTGCTATCCCGATGGTCGCAGCGGATGGGAACAGAATCCAGTACAAGCACACTGCAGGTGTAGTGACGCTTGAGACTGACGACCTGTCAATCCGGATTACCGGTGTAGGAGAGGTCCCGCACTTTCACTGGTGGGACCCCAATGCCACGAACACTGACTACCATGTCATGTTCGTCAAGCTCTTCGAGGCCAACGACACCAATGGGGATGGTGCATTCACCAAGGACACCGATAGGATGATTGGCCCACCGTTCGTGCTTCCCACTGCCGACTGGGAGTTCAGTGGCTTCAAGGTGGACGAGATAGACGGCAATGCAACAGCCGTGCACTTCAACTTCACAAGGACTGAGAACTACATTCCAAGACCGGGTGGAGCTGGCGGCGCGTACGGCAGCCTGCCTCATCTTGACCCCTTTGATGTGACTGTCCAGATACGTGTCCACATCGACTTGACCAAGGCCAATGAGATGAAGTTCGACCTGATCATATCTGGGTGGGACTGGACATACGACACCTCACTGCTCGTCTTCCAGTTCACAGTTACTCAGAGTGACCATGGTCAGAACCAGGGCACTCAGAAACCGGGTGGCTTCTACCAGGAGTCGACCAAGTTCAAGTTCGGCAATGGCTACATGGAATATGAGCCCGTAGCTCTGGCAGCCCAGAACCAGATAGAAGTCAAGGCTTCACATGGAGAGGGAACAGGTGCTGAGGCGGGCGAATCAGTCTACCTTGCCTTCGAGAACTTCGGTAACGAGACACTCGTCTACGACCCGACTCTTGGGATCGAGAGCACGGGGAGTGCACTCCCACTTGACGCAAACACGCTCATGGTTGTGGGCGGCGTTGCAGTAGTGATTGCTGTGATAGCCATTGTAAAGCACAGGAGATAGATCACTAGACGGGAGCAGAGGTGTCTTCACCTCCGCTCCTCCTCTCTTTTTCTGTTTCTTTGAGGCACTGTCCGTCCCACCTCAGGACGAGCGGTCTGGAGAAGCGACGAGTTTAAGCGGGGCAACTGCACCCGCCGGAGTAGCACTCCAGGAGCGCAGACAGATGTCAGGACCCGACGAGCTGCAGGACCGCACTATCAACACAATCAGGTTTCTCTCAGCTGATGCCGTCCAGAAGGCGAACTCAGGCCATCCGGGAATGCCCATGGGGGCAGCTGCTATGGCATACGCGCTGTGGACCAGGCATCTTAGGTTCAATCCCAGAGACCCGCTGTGGCCAGACCGGGATAGGTTCATTCTCTCGGGTGGACACGGTTCTATGCTGTTGTACGCTCTTCTCTACCTCACAGGATACGATATCACTCTCGACGACATAGTCAACTTCCGCCAGTGGAACAGCATCACGCCAGGGCACCCGGAGTTCGGCAAGACTCCCGGAGTAGAGGTGACTACAGGACCACTAGGACAGGGACTGGGCAACGCAGTCGGCATGGCAATTGCGGAAGCCCATCTCGCCGCGGTCTTCAACAGAGAAGGTCATCGAGTGGTAGACCACTGTACATACGCCATGGTCACGGACGGGGACCTCATGGAAGGGATATCTTCAGAGGCCGCATCTTTGGCGGGGCATCTCAGACTGGGAAAGCTGATACTGCTCTATGATGACAACAGGATCTCCATTGACGGCAGTACGGAATTGACCTTTACCGAGTCTGTCGCCACACGCTTCGCTGCATTCGGCTGGCATACGGTCACGGTCCCTGACGGAAATGATGTCGATGCGGTTGACGCGGCAATCACGCAGGCCAAGAACGACCCGCGACCTTCGCTCATACTCTGCAGGACACACATAGGATACGGTCTGCCAACGAAACAGGACACGGCAGCCTGTCACGGCGCACCCGCTGGAGAAGAAGAACTGAAAGGCGCCAAACAGCGTCTTGGTTGGCCTACTGACAGACCATTCCATGTGCCGGAGGAAGTCCTGAAGCACATGAGAGAGGTGGGAAAGAAGGGACAAGAGCTGGAGAGAAGATGGAGGGCAATGCTGGACGCCTATAGACGGGACTATCCAGACCTGGCAAGGGAACTTGAGCGAAGACTCTCCGCGACGCTTCCAGAGGGCTGGCAAGCCGACATCCCGGTGTTTCCGACGGATGCGAAGGGACTGGCCACAAGAACGGCGTCAGGCAAGGTAATCAATGCCCTTGCACAGAGGCTCACAGAGTTGATTGGAGGGTCGGCGGACCTCACCGAGTCGAACCAGACATGGATCAAGACAAGTCGCGCCTTCGGTAGGGACTCGTACGATGGACGAAACATCCACTTTGGAGTACGAGAGCATGCAATGGCAGCGATTGTCAATGGCTTGGCGGTCCATGGCGGACTCAGACCTTATTGCGCGACGTTCCTGGTCTTTTCCGACTACATGAGACCGTCCATTCGATTGTCTGCACTCTCGGGCTATCCGTCCATCTGGATATTCACGCATGACAGCATCGGTCTGGGAGAAGACGGTCCCACACACCAGCCCATTGAACATCTGTCATCCCTCCGTGCGATACCCAACCTAGTGGTGATTCGACCAGCGGATGCAAATGAGGTGGCATGGTCATGGAGGGTAGCAATCGAGAGGCGGGATGGTCCCACGCTCATAGCCCTGACACGTCAGAACGTACCCACGCTTGATAGGTCTCTGTACAACGATGCAAAGGGGCTGGTAAGAGGCGCATACATACTCAGGGACTTCGGAAATGGAGAGCCAAGTCTGATCCTGATTGCGTCTGGCTCAGAAGTCGCATTAGTCGTGAAAGCAGCGGAGCAGCTCTATAAGGAGGGAGTCAACACCAGAGTGGTGTCCATGCCCAGCTGGGAGCTGTTTGAGAGACAGGAAGAGGAATACCAAGACAGCGTTCTGCTTCCTCAGGTCACAGCCCGGCTCGCTGTGGAGGCAGGTGTCTCCCAGGGATGGGAGCGATGGACAGGTGAGCTAGGAGATATCATATCGATAGAGAAGTTCGGCAGCTCGGCACCATTCAATGTGCTGTTTGAGAAGTACGGCTACAGCGTGGACAGCATAGTACAGCGCGCCCGGGTGCTACTGGACCGCACCTGAGGACATTGGATTGGTGTCTCCGGGCTTGTGCCAAGGCCCCATTTCACGAACTCGGAACACAAGATACAGCACAGAGCCGGCGGCTCCGGACCAGAGACATATGGCAGATACAGTCTGCGAACTGATGAGCCCAAGGAACGGATTGCCGAGGATTGGAAAGAGAGGATTCATCTCCGGGTATAGGAGGGAGTCCAAGAACACATGCATATAGGCTCCAAGCAGCACTGAGAAGAACAGTCTATGGAAGGATGACACTGAGTGCGGGAGGAGCGTGGATGTTATTGAACTGAGAGGACGCTGCATGAGATAGAGGACCACCGTGGTGACTGTACCAACTGCAGTTGCACCTAGATATGTGTGAGCGAGTCCGTGAAGTGGAAGTGGCCAGTTGAGAGTTATCACCAGGAGTGGCTCTACATCGAGAATCACACTGCCAATGAGGAGTCCGGTCAGGTCAAGCACTGAGAAGAGACAGAGACCAACAAGGAGTCCAGGGCCGAGGTGATATGGAGTGAATGGCATTCGAGGATTCCTCAGGCAATTGTGATGAGCTGGATCAATCTATGCTATTCGGTCGAAGGATTCTTCAACAGCTCGTCACCATGCACCGCTCAAGCGTGTGGAGCGCAGACCGTAATGAATCGAGGCGACCTATCGGGATGAGAAGACCATGAATACTGAGAGTACTCAGGAGGCAGGAACAGCTGTGAGACATCATTTGCAGGCAGTCCTAATGGCAGTCTTTGTCACAGTCCTCTGGTCCTCCTCTTGGGTGATAATCAAGTTCGGTCTGACTGTGATGCCACCGATGGTCTTCTCTGGTCTACGATATACGATTGCATCCATCATACTGATGCTGTGGATTGTGAACAACGAGAGTCTGCGTGTTCAAGTCACTGCCAGCAAAGGTAGTCGTTTCTGGGCGATGGTGGTTCTATATGGCATCGTGTTCGTCGGAGTCACACAGGGCGCTCAATATGTGGGACTCAGGTATCTTCAGGCAGTGACAGTATCAATGCTTCTCAACATGACACCGGTTGTAGTTCTTGTCATGGGGGCGGTGAAGCTTGGCGAACGGCCATCCGCGCTGCAGATATTGACTGTCCTAATCGCAGTCCTTGGAGTACTAGTCTACTTCTACCCGGTGGAGATAGACTTCACTGAGACACTAGCAATCGTCGTGGTGGTCATGGGGGTGTTGGCCAACGCAATGTCGTCCGTAATGGGGCGGAAGATTAACGAGAAGCGCACCGTATCGCCCACTGTCGTGACAGGAGTCAGCATGCTTGTGGGAGGACCGTTGTTGCTCCTAGTAGGGCTTGCGACTGAAGGAACTATCACGCTGAGTCCGTATTCATGGACTGCCGTGCTCTGGCTGGCGGTTGCCAATACTGCAATTGCATTTAGTATATGGAACCGGGCGATGCAAGCTCTGAGGGCCGTAGACATCGCAATGATAAACAGCATGATGCTCCCACAGATTGCCGTTCTCTCAGTGATATTCCTAGGAGAGTGGCCTGACGTGGCTGAGTGGATAGGGCTTGGCGTCTTGGCAATAAGTGTCCTTGTGCTTCAACTCAGTCAAGCAAGGAAACTCAGTAGTTCACTCACAGATGGCACGATTCATAAGGAGGATATACACTAGGACACACACCACATAGAGGAGAAGTGATACGACACATGGCGTCACAGGAACTCATAGAGATGCTCAACAGAGCGGTGTCCATGGAACTTCAGGTCAGCATTCAGTACATGTGGCAGCATGTCAAGGTGTACGGCTTCAATCACATTCCGATTGCAGAAGAGCTCAGAAAGATTGCAATCGAGGAGATGAAACACGCAGAGAGCATATCCGAGCGCATCGACTACCTTGGAGGAGACCCCACAACCAAGCCCGCCGAGATAACTCTGGGAAAGAAACCCCGTGAGATGATAGAGATTGACATGAAGGCGGAAGAGGGAGCGATTGCATTCTACAAGCAGATCATAGAGAAGGCAATGCATGAGAAGGACTATGTGACTTGGGAGCTGTTCCAAGACATACTGAGCGACGAAGAAGACCACCACTATGTCTTTCGCACGCTTCTTGAAGACTGACACTTCCACCGCCCCACAAGAGATGAAGACGAGACCAGCGAATAGATGACAGACCACTCGCCAATGCTTAAGTGTCACGGGACCGATGCGGCCTGTGGTGCTGGCACGAATGAGACGAGATGTGTCTGTGGTCCTAGCAGGAGCAGCAGGACAGGGTATCGAGACTGTGGGTGGCATGTTGTCCACAGTCCTCAAGGACTCTGGGAACAATGTCTTCACGACCAGAGAGTTCATGTCGCGCATCAGGGGCGGTACAAACACGCTGCAGGTAAGAGTGTCGTCACACAGGGTTGCAGCGTATTGCCTCAGGACAGACATTGCAGTGCCGCTTGACAGGACGGCCATCCCGCATCTGGCAAAGTACTCACGGCTTCAGGAATCAACTGCAATAGTCGGAGAAGCGGAGGCGGTTCCGGAGGAGTACCAGAGGCGTGACAGAGTCCACTTGGTCGAGTTCACACAGATGGCGAGGGAGCTTGGGAGCAAGGTCTACTCCAATACGATAGCTGCAGGAGTCATCCTGACACTGTTCAATGCCGATAGAGATGCGGGAAGAGCATACTTGACGGAGCGGTTTGCAGCCAAGGGCCCAGAGGTGGTTCAGAAGAATCTGGAGGCCTATGAGAGAGGAGTCATGGTTGGAAAGCGACTGACAAGTGAAGGCCTCATTTTTCAGATCGACAGGGAGGAGTCGGTCAAGGAAGAACTGATACTGAGTGGTACCGACGCGGTATCATTGGGCGCGATTGCAGGCGGATGCAACTTTGTGTCCTCATATCCGATGTCACCATCAACTGGTGTGCTGACATTCTTGGCACAACGGTCGCAGGAGTTCGGGATAGTGGTAGACCAAGCTGAGGATGAGATAGCTGCAATCAACAAGGGCATTGGGGCATGGTATGCTGGCGCCAGAGCGATAGTCACAACATCTGGAGGTGGATTTGCCCTGATGAACGAAGGACTCAGTCTCGCAGGTATGACCGAGACGCCCATTGTGATACATCTTGCGCAGCGACCCGGACCCGCGACCGGACTGCCCACTAGGACCGAGCAGGGAGACTTGAAACACTTTCTCAATGCAGGCCATGGGGAGTTTGCCAGAGCCGCCTTTGCACCGGGCACTCTTCATGATGCGTTTCATCTGACGCGTCGCGCCTTTGATCTCGCGGACAGGTATCAAGTCCCAGTGGCCATCCTCACAGACCAGTTCCTGCTTGACTCCTCATGGAATGTGCCGATGATTGACCTCTCCGATATGAGTACGGAGAAGCACTTGGTTGAGACCGATGATGCATATCGGAGGTACAGACTGACCCACGACGGGGTGTCTCCCAGAGGGGTGCCAGGCCACGGGGCTGGGCTGGTCGTCGTTGACAGTGACGAGCACGATGAGGACGGACACATCACAGAAGACCTTCGTGTCAGGTCAGAGATGGTCAGGAAGAGACTGCACAGGAAGATGGAACTCCTACGCCGGGACTCGCTACCGCCGGAGGTCTCTGGAGCGAAGAAACCAGATAGACTGATCATAGCATGGGGATCCAACTATCACGTCATGCGTGAGGCGCTTGAGATCTCAGGGAGGACAGACACGGGACTGCTACACTTCAGACAGGTCTACCCTCTCCACGAGAGCGTGGCGGGGATGCTTGGTGATGCAGACGAAGTGATGATAGCAGAGAACAATGCGACCTCGCAGTTCGCGGCGGTCATACATCTTGAGACCGGCGTCAGAGTTCCTGACAGCAACAGACTACTGAAGTACGACGGCATGCCATTCTCAGTGGAGGAGGTAGTGGGCTTTCTCAACAGATAGGAGTTGACCGGAATGGAGTCGAAGGAATTTGACATAATGGACCGCGTGAACTACGACATTGCTTGGTGTCCGGGCTGTGGTAACTATCAGATACGTACAGTCATGATGCAGGCACTTGCAGAGCTGGGCCTGAGACCGCAGGAAGTCGTACTAGTGTCAGGTATTGGTCAGGCTGCAAAGATGCCCCACTACATCAGAGTCAATGTCTTCAATGGCCTTCACGGGAGGTCGTTGCCACCCGCAGCAGCGATTAAGGCATCCAATCCGCATCTGACCGTGATAGCCGAGAGTGGAGACGGCTGTATGTACGGTGAAGGAGGAAACCATCTGGTTCACACAATACTGCGTAATCCGGACATAACTGCCATCGTCCACGACAACATGGTCTACGGCCTCACGAAGGGACAGGCGTCTCCTACGAGCAGGAGGGGCACACCATCACCCCTCCATCCCGCGGACCGTCAGGGCGTCACAAGCGAGCCCCTCAATCCTCTTGCGCTGGCGATATCGCTCAATGCCTCATTTGTTGCTAGGGCCTTCATCGGCGACCAAGAACAGACGAAGGACATCCTCAAGAAGGCGATACGGCACCGGGGCTTCGCGCTAGTTGATGTGTTTCAGCCCTGTGTCACCTACAACAAGGTCAACACCTTCCGATGGTTCAAGGACAACACTTACTATCTGCCCGACTCCTACGACCCCACAGACCGCGTTTCTGCATTCCAGAAGGCGATTGAGAGAGAGAGACTGCCACTCGGTGTTCTGTATGTCAGTCCTGACCGACCGACTTTCGAGGAGGAGTCGGGAGTGTATGACACGGACAGGAGGCCTCTGTTTCAGAGAGAGGTGGACTGGAAGAAGCTGGAAGCCCTGATTTGCTCCATGAAGAGTGCCACATAGAAGACTCGTATGGTCCACCGAGGTCAACGACGGAGAGCCAGCAGACCAGACCAGTTCCCCAGTGCTTGGACTGCCTGTTCTCTAATGTGTCCGACTACTCTGCGAGTCCTGTCATCGGTACAGGTGTTGAGTTCCATGTCACACCTGCGAATGAGGTCACGGAGGTGCTTCGTCGGCTGCTTGGCTCGCTCTCCCCAGTCCCACACACTGCACCAGCGTCTTCCCAGATCTGAACCGTAACTTGAAACCGCCTTAGCCCTGTTCTCAGGAGTGACAATCGTTGCAGGATGCAACCAGGGCATGTCGGTCCCGTTGGAGTCGACGCCGAACACCGCATTTGAGAGAAAGACGCAGATGGGCACCCCGGTCCGCTCCCTGACGCGTCTCAGTCTAATGACTCCAGTGACACCACCGGCAATCGAGTATACTAGGATGGCTCTAGTGTCAGGAGCCCGTTCCAGCGTGACACTGATTATCTTCTCAATTGTGCCGCCCGTGGCAATAGTGTCGCCTATGAGGACCAGTGGGCTAGATGGCATCGCTTCGAAGTTCTTGTACGCCAGTTCTGTCGCCCAGCCGGTGGGAGTGTGCCTCCTTCTGGCGCCGACGAAGCATCTGTTGGGGGTCTCCCCGAACACGCTCTCGAATGCCTCAGCAAGTCCGTAGTAGAGCGCCCCTGCCATAGGCACGACTTCTGTGATGGTCTCGACTTTCGAGTCGCGAAAGACCTCGCAGGTCTCGTAGGCAACACGAAGAAAGTCCACACTGCTCTGGCGAGCTAGCACAGCCAATGAACCTCCAACCAACCAGGGCTCCAATAGAATTCGAAGCGCGCTCTGCGACTCCAGAATGTAAGTATCAGTTGGAAAGAGACTGCAGTCCACTCTCAGGACACGACATGGCAGGGCCTTGCGGAAGACCATCTCATGAAGCGTGACTGGTGCACCTATCGGCGACTCGTTCATGTGACGGAGTCTGCCGCCGTGAGACCTTATCTACTTACTCTACATTACAGTCGCACCACATACAAGTCTGACATCACTGCATGACTCCGGATGCTGCAGACTGAGAATGAGCACTGAATGAGAGGTAATGAGTATAGAGGCACATATTCTCCCTCTGTATAGTCCCAGCAGGTCACGCCTACACCTGGATACAGTGAGAGTCAATCTGTTAGTCAACGAGTTGCGCGGTCAATAGGAGCGTAGTATAGTGACATTCATCGTGAGGCCTGTCCACGTCGAGAGATGCATCTCATGCTTCTCGTGCGTCTTTGCCTGTTCTCGTCGCACAGGGCACGTCGACTTGGGTCATGCAGCTCTGCGTATCAAGACGACACCGCCGCCCATAGCGGGAGGGTCGGGCGGCAACTTTGTCATAGTGATGTGTAGGGCGTGTAAGGAGCCAGTCTGCCTTGGGGCGTGCGAATACGATGCGATGAAACCGAGGCCAGGGGGAGGAGTGATCATTAACAGCCAGAAGTGCGTTGGCTGTGGCAAGTGCGCAGATGCATGCCCACTCAGCGCGATATTCATCGACTCGGCAAGGCAGAAGGCGGTGGTGTGCGTTCACTGCGGCGAGTGCGTCGAATGGTGCCCACATAAGATTCTGGTCAAGGAGGAGGTGGGCAAGCAGTGACGGGACGGGTACTCCACATCGACCTCTCGGCTCGGACGAGTCATGTGCAGGACCGAGAGGAGCTGTTCCAGAAGTGGATTGGAGGCGTAGGCGTGGCCAGCCAGCTCCTACTCGAGAACTGCCCCCCGGGGACCGCATATGCAGACTCCCCAATCATCCTTGCCACAGGGCCATTCAACATGTACTACCCCTGCTGTGCGAAGACCGTGGCCATGTTCAAGTCACCGCTCACAGGCGACTTGGGAGAGAGCTACGCTGGGGGAAAGCTGAGCATGGGAATGCGGTTGGCAGGACATGACGCAGTGATAATCACAGGGAGACTCAGCCAGCCGCACTACCTACTCATTCAAGATGACCATGTCGAGTTTAGAGATGCTCATGCGCTCTGGGGGCTGTCAGCTCGTGCTACGGGACGCATACTGAAGGAGAAGGCACCGGGAGAGGGAAGACGCAGCATACTCCGCATCGGTGTCGCGGGAGAGAACCAAGTACGGTATGCCATGGTAGTAGTGGACACAGTGCGTCACTTTGGGCGACTCGGACTTGGTTGTGTCATGGGCGCCAAGATGCTGAAGGGGATTGTGATCACTGGCACGCACAGCTATGTGGTCCCATCGGTAAAGGACTACAGAGAGATGTACAGGCGCGTGTACGACCTTGTACTCAAGACGGGGCGTATGGACAAGTACGACATCCTCGGCACTTCTAAGAACGTCCTCGCACTGAATGAGCTCCGTGGGCTTCCCACCCGCAACTTCAGCTCTTCTCACTTCGAGGGGGCAGAAGGCATATCCGGAGAGCGCTTTGCAGACGAGGTGCTGGTCGGCAAGCACTCGTGTGTGCCGTGCCCGATTGGCTGTATCCACATCGGAATGCTTCGAGTCCAGTTTGACCCGCAGCGTCGTGACTATGGGACCGTCTATGTGCCCTACGACTACGAACCCATCTTCGCACTCGGCTCGAATCTGGGCATAGGTAACACTTCGGACTTGCTCCAGCTCATCGAGAGAGCTGACATGCTTGGACTCGATGCCATGAGTGTCGGGGGCGTATTGGGCTGGGCGACGGAGGCCTTCAACAAGGGCGTGATCACAGCAAGAGACCTTGCGGGACTATCACCACGCTGGGGAGATGTAGAGGACTTCCTCAAAATGATGGACTATATCGCTTCACCGCCTAACGAGTTCTACACGGTCGCTGGTCGAGGTGTGAAGGCACTCGGAGATAGATACGGAGGCAGCGAGTTTGCAGTGCATTTCAATGGCAACGAAGCGGCTGGCTATCACACAGGTCCTGCCAGTCTGGTTGGGCAACTTGCCGGACTCCGCCACAGT
The DNA here is from genome assembly GCA_013388835.1 of Candidatus Thorarchaeota archaeon. Taxonomy (NCBI): domain Archaea; kingdom Promethearchaeati; phylum Candidatus Thorarchaeota; species Candidatus Thorarchaeota archaeon. The sequence goes on from JACAEL010000012.1 coordinate 43,778, forward strand.
CACCTAGACAATGCAGGCTACAGTCTAGATGAGAAGGCTCTGGCCAGTCCCATGACGCCCACACAGATTGGGCAGGCAATTGCAAAGGAGGACAACTGGCGCGCCATACTCAACTCGCTGGTCATATGTCTCTTCGCTCGGCCGGTCTTCACACCGGATGTCGTGATTGATTCCTTCAGGGCTATTGGCCAAGAGCGGACTCTTGAGGAGCTGAGCAGAGTGGCAGAGTTGACCTTCGAGGCAAGGATGCGGTTCAAGGTGCAGCAGGGCTTCGACATCAGCAGACTTGAGCCCCCACCACGGCTTCTGGAACGACTGTCACCTCACGGACACATAGACAAGAAGGATGTGACAGAGGCCATAGGCGCATGGCAGAAGGCACACAAGATGGCGTAGGTGTAACCGAGGTCAGCCTGGGCGTAATGGTCCCGTCAGTGCTGCTCATTCAAGAGGAGAGGAGAACAGAATGCGCTCAGAGAGTCCTAAACCACAGCAGGCCACTCGATGTGAGCAGGACTCCGCAGTGAAGCAGTAACGCTAGTGACTGTTTCCTGTGACGGAGGGGCCCGTCTACGACACACATGACAATGCTGGAGCCGGTTGTTAGTGGTGTATGTGCAGTTGCTCATGGCTTAAGAACTGACCACTTCACTGTGTCGATGACTGAGGTTGACTGCCGGGGTTGACTAACGCCATACACAGACTCTACGAAGGGACCAGTCGTACTTGATGCGTCACGGGAATCTCGCCTCTGTAGGCGGAAGTACAGCAGGGATATGGTCAGCAAGTACGACACGTAAGTCACTACCTCGAGCGCAGATGGATTCCCATTGTAGCCGAAGAGGGCCTTTAGGAAGAGCCCAATCATGCCATTTTCATGTAGTGGGTGATAGCTGCCGTCCGGCAGTGCTGGCGGATTGATGTCCCATATCTCGACAGGCCCAATCAATAGCAGACCAGCCTCCTGTAGCTCGTGGACCCCATAGGCAATCATACCTGAAGCAAACAGGACCAGAAACAGCGAGGTCCACCTGAAGAAGGCCTGTATGTCTATTCGCAATGAGCCATGGTACAGACCAATCCCAACTGCTCCAGCAACCGTGAGCCCGATTGCAGAGCCACTTACCGCTTGCAGAGGGTCTTGAATGAGCAATGCCATTATGAATAGCACAAGTTCGACACCTTCTCTGAATACAAGTGTGAATGCCAGAAGAGTGAGCCCAATCACATTCCGACGGCTCACCTGCACTCCCAGAGACCTCTGAATCTCAAACGACATCCTGGGACCAGACAACCACATCCACGCTATCATCGTGGTGAGAAGTATAGCGGCGACGAGTAGCGCGAGTCCCTCAAATATGTTCAGAGATAGTCCCTCAAGGGATCCCCAGACGAACACAAGAACAAGAGCAACTCCGAGACTCGATAGTACTGCAGTGCCTGTACCAAGAAACACGTATCGGGCAAGATCAAGCTTTCCAGTTCTCCGTAGATACGAGAACATGATGGCCAGAATCAGGGCCGCCTCAATGCCCTCTCGAACGGAGATTATTGCCGGACCAATGAACAAGCTGATCTACCTCCATCATTCTCATACTGTCATGCACTATGGTTAACTCCATTTGGCCTAATAACGCTGCAGATATGGCAACCTGCTTACTGCCGGGCGCGGTCCTCAGAGCAGATGCTTAGTTCATCACTGGGTGCACAGAGGGGACGGCTCTAGTACCGCTCCAAGTGACCGGGACGCCCTGAAGAGACCATGAGAGGCTCAACGGATAGCTGAACACAGTCTGACTCGATTCCAATCGAGTGAGTCTTCGAGATAGGCGACCTGCCAGCGTATCAGCATCAGAGCCGGATTGGGTTGGGTCCGATCTTTCGGATCTCTGCAGCAAACTTGGTGACTTCAGATGCGAACTTGTCCCCTTCGGCTGCGGAAACGAAGACCATCTTCACTCGGTCCTCGTTCATCCCAAGTTGTCCAATGAGTTTTCGTGCAAACCTTACTCGACGTTCTGCACCCAGGTTCCCCGTCTTGTATGCACAGTCGCCCGGGTGGCAACCTACGACCAGGACCCCGTCTGCCCCCTCTTGCAACGCCTTCAGGATGAAGTTGATGTCTAGACGAGCGGTGCAAGGCATGCGTATTATCCGGCTACTCACATCGTACTGCAGTTTCATTGTGCCAGCTAGATCGGAGGCAGCGTACATACATTGCATGCAGCCCAGTACTATGATGTTCATATCCTTAGGGGGCATTTCCTTCGTTACCTCGTTCTCAAACGGGAGTGTCAGGTCGGATAGGTCGATATATCCTTTGGGAAAGTGGAACGGGCCATGAAACCAATGTCGCGTACTGCAAGAGCTGCTGAGGACTTGAACACTTCTATGCTGCTCAACCACGGCTTCAGTTCATCAGGATTCGCTTCGTGAATGGCCCAGTTGACATCCTCTTGTACAAGAGACATGAGTACAGATGTGCATAGTTGGTGTTCAGCGACATGATAAGTCGAGATAACAACATGGTCACTCATGTGATGGTATCCGGAGTGACTGAGGACAATCCGGCAGACTGGTCTTCTTGCGTTCCGAGCATGTATTGAAGAGTGTCTATCCCCGTCGTCCCATGTCCTATGCATCCGAGGATGAGTGCCCGATGAAACGTAGCACAGGACACACATAGCGGATGCAATCCTAGCGTGTAATGACATCGACACGAGCAAGTTGGCAATGTATGCGCGGCCATTGGATGCCGAGATGAGCATGATCATCGCCTCCTCCTAGTCAGACCAGTGACATCGTGGGGGGATGAGCCTGTGGGCAAGCGGTCCTACTCCAGCCCGTAGAATAGACGGAGAGAGAGATAGTAGTATGGACGGAGGGCAATCTCCGCGTGGCAGTAGAGTCCGTCAAGGTCTACTGGTATGCTGCCTGTGCAGCACTCGAGCGGTCCGAGATAGGTTGTTGTGTCAACAGCCAATACCAAGAGTAGTCCGCTCCAATCATCATGCTCGGAAACTCCGAGCGACACCAATAATGCTAGCCAGACGGACCATTTGTCCATGAGACTGAAGTATGGGATAGACATGCCAATCCCACCTGTAGAGGGCAGAGTGGACGCTCGGAAGGTTGTGGACTGGATGGTGTTGGCTGAGGAGGCGGGATGGGACGGTTTTTCAGTCTGGGACCATCTGGTACTTGACTTTGGAGGGCCCCTTGAAACATACGACCCGTGGATTATCAGGTCTGCTGCAGCCGCGGTCACGAAGAGAATCAGGATTGTCGCCAACGTCACCCCTCTGCCTCGTAGACGACCTTGGAAGGTGGCCCGGGAAGCGGTCACGCTGGACCATCTGTCACAAGGACGCTTCACTTTGGGCGTCGGTCTCGGTAATCCTCCTTCCGAGTATGAGGCATTTGGGGAGGTCTCTGACGCCCGGGTGCGCGCAAAGAAGCTTGATGAGAGTCTGGACATAATAACAGGCCTCTGGAAAGGAGAGGCCTTCTCTTACGAAGGAGAGCATTTCAGGTTGAAAGATGTGACGTTTGTTCCTCGTCCGATTCAACAACCAAGGATACCAATATGGGTTGGGGGTATGTGGCCTAATAGGGCCCCCTTCATCCGAGCAGCAAAATACGATGGTGTCGTGCCCGGAAGAAACTGGCCCGATGTGCTGACACCTTCAGATCTGAAGACAATCCTCGAACTGATTGAGGCTCGCAGAACCACTCTCAGTGGCTTTGATGTTGCGGTGGGGGGGATTACTTCGGGAGAGAATAGAGGACGGGACGAGAACACTCTGAGCCCTTGGATAGAGGCGGGAGCGACTTGGTGGTTCGAGGAGATCAATGCAGTCCGCGACAAGACTGAGGAACTGGAGGAGAGAATACGACATGGCCCTCCTGATGTCTGACCCGGAAGCCGTATTGCACTATGGGCTCAGATGGAGTGCCGGCGCAGTCATGCAGCAGCCAACCTCGGAACCATGATCAGGAAGACTGCAGTCGCAGTCCGGTCTTCTGCTGGGCCGTCAAGTGATGAAGCGCGGTTCGGAGTCGGTCTTCGCTTACCTCGCCGTATCGTCGACTGCACCGAGATTTTAACGGGATGACTTGAAACCAAGATTGAGCTACCAGCTAGGAGCAGATATCTGAGGTCGCCTTGGACTTCATTGGGATGTAGTATACCGATTCCGACTGCACTTCTCGTCTAATCCGAGTAGTACACTCATATATCGGCCTTGAAGTGAGTGATTGAACGCTCATGACTGAAGACACAAGTGAGATTGCCTATTGTGGTATCTATTGCGCAGAGTGTCCGTCCAAGACGGGAGTCATTGCGGACCTTGCAAGAGACCTGCGGAAGGCTCTGAGGGACTACCGCTATGACAGGATTGCCGAGTCAGTCAAATCAATCCCGTTCTTTGAGTCGTTCAAGCACTACTCCGAGGCCTACGAGTTCCTAGGTGGTCTGGTCAAGATGCGGTGCAAGAACGGTTGCAAGGGGGGAGGCGGACCACCATTCTGTAAGATGCGGAAGTGCTGCATCGAGAAGGAAATCTCTGGTTGCTGGGAGTGCGAGGACTCCCAGACATGTGACAAGCTGGACTTCCTGAAGCCATCACACGGTGACGCTCACAGGAAGAACCTCAGAACACTACGGAGAAGCGGAGTGAGCGCATTTCTGGAGGGACCAAGACACTGGTACGTGAAGTCCAAGGATGAGTGACAACGACCGCACTCACTGCTTCACGTACCAAGACGGACCTATGTCGGCACGTCATCCAAGAGACGCTTTTCGCCCTCAATCTTCTTGATTGGAGCGATGTCCTGTGATACTTCAAGGCAACCGAGGTACTTGCCCGCCTTATCACGAACCGCAAAGTACCGGATGTGGATGAACCGCTCCTGAAGATGAATCCAGAACTCGGCAACATTCCTCTTCCCCTCTCGGAAGTCTTGCAGTATCCTGTTGACCACATGTACGCTCTTCTGAGGATGACAGGCCTGGACGCTACGTCCAATCACTGCTCTCGAACGCACGAATACTCGTTCCGGGGACTCGCTGAAGTATCGGACTTTGTCTTCATGGTCTACGAACGTGATGTCCACGGGCAACGTGTTGAGCATGGCTTGAAGAACCTGGACCGGCAGACTCCCGCTCTCAAAGACCACTGTGCCCTCGGAGACTGCAGCCATTGCGTCACCCGGTCTGGCTGACTGACCACGCTTGGGTGAGAAGAAGGAGTAGCCGACATCCTCGAACTCTCTGCTGACCAGAGTCCACTCTTCTGCGGTGAACAGCTTCAGAGAGGTTGGAAAGAGGATGTTGTTCTCCTTGTAGAAGTGACTATTGAGGAGGTCATACAGTGCGGAGGCAGCAGCGGACATGGACCCGGCCCGGGCAGGTATTTCTGCATCAACCTCTGGTACGGTCTCATAGAGAGACTTCTCGGTCGCTCGGATCTGGTCGTGTTCCATCCACATCACCTTGGGAGGCTCTGTGATCCCATGTTTCTCCAGTAATGGAAAGAGGACATTCTCCTCACGCAGGTAGTGGGAAGCAGACTCCTTGAAGTGCCGAATCAGTAGACGAATCCTCGCGGTAATCTCAGCGCTAGGCTTCAGGTCACCATTGCTGATAGCTCCGGTCAGCGACTTCAGGTCCGCAGCGGCGCCCAGCAGAATGCTGTGTTCATCCATGAGCGTCCGAATCGGGTGGCCCTCAGGTGCGACTTGCCGCTGACTGTCCAGTGACTGGCGTAGCACAGAGAGGTGTACCTCACACAGTCGCTGGACCTCCTCTCTCGGCATCCCGTCTCGAATCAGCTCCTCTTCGGCCTGTGCAACCTCCACTGCGCTGACTCCTCTAATCACCTCGGCGAACTGCTTCTTGACCTCGTCCGGATGCGCACCTTCATGCAGTCTCATTATGACCTTCTTGATCTCAGTCTTCTTGTCTGGTGTCATGTCAATCACTCTACTTAACGTGCGTTAGCTACCGACCAGTGCCAACCAATCGTACTAATTACCTTTTGGGAGCGTTCACTTGCGCCGTGCCTGTCAGTCAGGCCAGCTCCTCGTCATCGGCCTTCCAAGCGGGACTGACGATGCAGAGAAAGACAAGAGGGACCGTGTCGGTGTTCTCGATGAATTGTCTTGCGCCGGGAGGAATGTAGACACAGTCATTTGCTGTCACAGATGCGGTCTCTTCGTCGATGTGCATGATTCCAGAGCCCCTGATGATGTAGTAGACCTCCGAAGAGGTCTTGATCCTGTGAGGGAATGTGGCCCTTCCGGGTTCCACTACCGCATGTGCAAGACTGTAGTCAAGGTGAAGAACAGCGCATTCATGTCGCGGATTGAGTAGCTCACGCAACTTGGTGTTGTCAATGGCCGTTATCTCTCGCTGTTCTGCGAAGCGCTTCAGCAGCAAGTCAGTTGTCTCCGTGGCTTGGCTGGACTGCAATAGACTGAGTAGACCATGCTTATGAGTCCTACTTCTGGCAGTTCGGACAGATGTAGCTGGTTGTGCTCCCTATTCGTATCTCCTCAATGAGTGTGCCGCATGCGGGACAGGGCTTCCCGGTCCTGTAGCCAACCTGGAGATGCTCGGCATACCTGCCGGGGTTCCCCCACACATCCTGTTCCCCGGGTCCGCCTCCGTATCTTACGCCTTCGCCAAGCACGAACCGAATTGCCCGGTGTAGTCGCGACACTTCCTCGTCGGTCAGTGTATATGCTGGCCGGTCAGGGCGAAGTCGAGCGTACCACAGTATGTCTTGAACGTATACATTGCCTATCCCTGCAATGAATCTCTGGTCAAGGAGGTAGGACTTGACACGCCCCCTCTTGCGCTTGAGCATCGTGGCAAGTCGTTCGACGGTAAAGGCGTCATCCAGCGGCTCCGGTCCGAGTTCGGAGATCTGCGGATGTTGACCTAGTTGTTCGGTCTTCATCGCATGCACATGACCAAACCACCAGAAGTGTATCCAGACTTGGCGTCCATCATCCAACCGGAACACAACCTTCTCGCGACGGGAGTCTGGCACATCCAGTTCCGCATGAACCCGGACCTCACCGCCCATTCCAAGGTTAATGGCCAACACGCGGTCGCCTCTCAAGTCACAGATCAACCACTTCCCACGTTGGTACACGTGTTCCACGCAGGTCCCTTCTATGAGGTGGCGGAATCGCTGAGGAGTGGTGTTGAGGACTCTTGGTTGGTTGACACTGACCTGTACGATGGTCCTGCCGACAAGCGCCTCATTCATACTCCGTGCCAAGATGAGGATGTCTGGAAGTTCGGGCATTCGACACAGGGAAAGAAGTCAGGCACATTAGTCTCACCAATGGCGCAGTCTACTGCGGCTCCGCCTTCCTCGCTCGCCACATCCAGACTGCGGGTGCCAACAGCCCGATGATGGCAAGATTGAGGATGGTGAAGCTGGTTATCCCGACCTGGACTATGTCACCCCAACCTGTTGCAGCAGCCAACAACCGATTGACATACGCACCAACTCGACTCAGGATGACAAACAATACGAGTGTTATTGACACGATTGGGGTCACGTTCACTCTCTCCGCATTCTTCGCCACCGTCGTGGAGAGACCGTAGACCATCAGGAGGAGCTGAAGGACCAGGTCTGCGATAGTGAATCGTGAATCGGTGATGTTGGTCAGACGAAAGGTGTAGTAAAGCCCTATGAGGAACAGAACGAGTGTCATCATGGTTGTCTGCTCGGGGCCCGTCCCCTTCTTGCGGAGGAGCACTGTGAAGATCGGTAGTATCACTATGCCAAGAGGAAACATGAGTAGCACGATTTGCTGGCTGATGTCGAGTTGTCCCAGCCCTAGAAGCATGTAGACTCCGCCAAAGGTGAGGATAGCAAACAGCCAGAACAACAGAAACAACAACCAGTTTGGCTGATGTCTCGGTCCGAGCTTGTCATGAGTGCTCCGTCCGATGTTCCATCCCAACAGGACGGTGAAGTAGGCTGTGATTGTAGCATCACAGAAGGTCAGAGCAGCGCCGACAGGTGGTCCGACCAACGCGGACAGCGGGCCCAATACCATGAACAGCACCACTAGGACGACTGCAAGCAGAACCTGAAGCGTGGTGCGTCGCGGCCCTTCGAGAAACAGCAAGCGGGTGCTGGGAACGAGCGATATCACAACAAGCGAGACCATGAAGTATTGAAATGACACAACAACTGATACTCCAACGCCCTCAATGGGGTCTGTGATGTTAGGGTCAAGTTCCCCGCGTATCGCAATCCATGCCGTGATGATGAAGATGGCAAGCAGTGATAGGACGAAGCTAAGGTTGTACCGGCGGTCGGTGATGAGTGTTTTCAGACCATTCACGAACAGCATTTGTGAGACCCCGTCTAGTCTAGTCTAGTCTGGACGCACTGACATCACACCAATATGACTCTGATTTGGGCAGACTGTGGATGTCAGAAGTCAGGTGGCTTCTCGCTATACCACTTGGGAGTCTTCTCCATTGCAGGATGATATCCGTCGAGTACATGCCTTCCAAGAATCAGCCGCTGGATCTCACTCGTCCCCTCGTATATCTGATACAGCTTGGCATCCCTGAAGAGTTTCTCCAAGGGATACTGGTCTATGTAGCCGTAACCACCATGAATCTGGACTGCCTCACTGGTAATCCACATGGCTGCATCAGTTGCATACGCCTTTGCTACGCTGGCTGGCACAGTAGAGTCATCGGTGTTGTCAGCAGCCCATGCGGCCTTCAGGTACAGAGCGCGGGCAGCTTCAAGGCGGATGTACATGTCTGCAAGCTTGAACTGGATGACCTCAAATGACCGCAGCTTGCTTCCAAAGGCCTCCCTCTTGTTCACGTAGTCCCGCGCATACTCCATTGCGGCCCGACCAAGACCAGTGGCAAAGGCTGCGATTGCAGGGCGGGTCTTCGCGAACGTCGACATCGCAATCGGGAATCCCATGCGCTCGGAGCCGAGCAGATTCTCCTCCGGGACTCTCGCATCCCGAAACATGACCGAAGATGTCACAGAGGCACGGTGTCCCATCTTTTCCACAGGTCGACCCGTCTTCACCCCGGGGGTGTCAGCATCAACAATGAACGCGCATAACGCCTTGTGTCGCTGACTCGGGTCAAGACTTGCAAACACCGTGAAGTAGTCCGCATGAGGCGCGTTTGTAATCCAGAACTTGCTTCCATTCAAGACATAGTGGCTGCCGTCCTTCTTCACCCGAGTCTGAATCCCTGCCACATCGCTCCCCATTCCCGGTTCAGAACACGCGAACGAAGCGAACTTCAGCTCCTCGGTCAGGGGTCGCAGGTACTTCTCCTTCTGCTCACTGTTTCCAGCAAGAAGGATTGGCTCAATGCCCAGACTATTGACGTAGATACTCGTAGTCATGCCAGCACACCCGGCAGCCAGCTCCTCTACAACGATACACTGCTCCATGGTACCGAGTCCGGCACCCCCGTACTCTTTGGGAATGGCCAGATTCATCAGACCTTGTGCCCAGCATTCTCGTATGATGGGGAGCGGAAACTCGCCCGTCTTATCGTAGTAGTGGGCGAATGGAATCATGTATTGCTGCGCGAATTCTCTTGCCTTCTTCTGAAGCGCAAGCTGTTCATCGGTCAGAGTGAAGTCGATCACTGTCATGCCTCGAGGAATCGGTAGAGAATACAGCACACTTCGACGCTATATCACCGTTGTGAGCTGGCAAGCACAACAGTTCCAATCATCTTGTCTCAGCGGTCATGTGCCGCACTACCTCAGGCAGACTCCACTTCAACTCGAGTGTGAGAGCTCCATTCTCCGGTCCGGGGCATCTCCTCACACAGGTCCGGCAAGCAACACAGAGCCACAGGTCAACCTCCACCCGACCGAAGCCCGGTGAGTCCTTCTTCAGTACAATCTGCCCCACAGGACGACTGACTGCCAGACCACGGAGTGTATTGTAGAGGAGTGCACGATTTGTGGGCAGCTTCTGGACTGAACTCTCTGGAATTCTGAAGATCTCCTCCAAGTCAATCTTCGGTCGGAGGAAGATGGCGTCCTCCGGACAGGACAGCTCACAGGACTTGCAACCAAGACACTTCGACTGGTCCCAGTTGATTGTGCCAAAGCCTAGGAGAGGTGCATAGCCCATCATGTCTCGGTACTCGTCAAGCACGGACGGTACGTCGATGTCAATCAGGTCATCGATTGTCACTTTTGGTCGCGTGCTTGGGATTCGTGCCCGAGTCCGATAGGCCATTGCCACAGCAGTCTTCGCCTTGTCCTCCACTTCCTGCAGGATGGCCTCAGCGACTGGCGAGCCACCGACTCTCACACGGGCCAGTTTGTCGCGGGCTCTTGAGAAGACCTCTAGAGAGTTTGCAAGTCTGCCGATGTCCTGCGGCTTCAGGTCCTGGAGGATTCTACTCAGTTCACTCTTGGCCTCCGCCAGCTGTAGAGCAATCTCTGATACCACCTTGAGTGTCACTTCGGACTCCGAGGGTACGCGAGGCACATCGTACAGCACATAGCCATGCGTCTCGCCCACAGTGGTGAGGAGCTCGTCGCGTTTCATCCTCAGAAGATGACTGAGGACACGGTTCTGGGGTATCCTTGACTTCTCAGCCAAGTCCTTCGCGGACATGGCACCATGTTCCCGTATTAGCAGGAGTATGATGCCGCGCTCGATCTCATTGTCGAGATAAGTGTCCATGATGCGCTTGTACACGTCAGGGTCCAGCTTCTCACCGTAGGCATTAGTTCCCGTCACAAGATGGGGGCCCTTCTCAAGGGCAATCTTCAGCCTGAAGCGAGCAAAGGCCTCAAGACCAGCTGACACGAGAAGACGAAGCTCTTCCGACTTGTCTGATGTCTTGGCTTTCAGGAGCGACTCCGTGACTGAGCCCACCAGTTCCCTGAGCCTGTTCACCGGCTCGGACAGCTTCGTCTCGTCGTACTCGCTGAGCAGCTGAAGTCGTCCGTGGACACGCTCTAGTCGTTCCAGCACCACCTTGACCGTATTCGATGACTCTCCCTCAAGAGAACGAACCATTCCCCTCAACTGCTGCAGGATTCCTTTTACGACCATTGTGGTCTGGGGAGGTGTCGCAAGCACCGCAGCAAAGACCGGTGCACCACCATTAAGACCGACCATTTCCACCTCGCTTCTCTGAATCATGCTCACTATTGCCGACTGTATCTCCTTTGGTGTGGTCTCAATCAGACTGGCAAGCTGCGGCACCGTCTTCGAGCCAGTACTACCTAGAGTGAGCAGAATCATACCACGGTACAGCTCTTGCAGGAGGTTCCTTGTCACCAGCCGTTTGAACTCGGCCTCATCGATTCGTCCCTCTCTCTTCCCACGCTTCAGCTGGGCTGCGACCCTGAGGAATGGTCCATATCGAGTCTTGTTGCCAATCTTCTGCAGAGACTCCAAGGCCTCGTCAGGGTCCCCTTCCAGTGTTGAGAGCATCTGGGCGACAGAACTCGCCATCTGCTTGACATCTGAGAGAGCCGCCTCCGACGCGGACCTTGCGTTCTCCTCGTAGGCTGATACAGTTGCCTCGATCTGTTGGACGAGAGCAGGTAGCTGTTGCAACACCTCGGTCACATCGATACGCGACTCCGACGTGCTCGGGCCTTCACCCTGGGCCATCGCCTCCAGAGTGGAGGCTAGAAGCGCCCGCAGACCAGAGACTCCGCTGAGTCTCGACACCTCGTCGGCTCTCTGAAGCTTCAGTACTGCCTCTCTGATGAGTGCTCTATCGGAAATGCCATTGACTAGTCCTGTCCGCTGAACAGCATTGAGCAAGTCCTCAAAGTACGCGTCAGGAAACGACAGTATGCTCTCGACAATCGGAGAGATACTGGCCTTCAGCGAGGCTATCTCCTCGTTGACTCTACTGAGTGGTATGGCGGCCTCTTCTTTCAGTCCCCCGAGAGAGAGAATCATGTCCAGCATGCGCCGCCTCTTCGGGGCCATCTCCCGGTCATCGTACATCTCTGCGATCAATTTGATGCCTCCATCCACTTCCCTGCAGTGCCTCTGTGCACAGGTGTAGGACCTAGCTCCTTCGCCCGTCTGGTCATCTCCTGAACCGCGCGTATGAATCGTTCGGGCTCTGCACTGAACATCCGGAACATCTCCACTCGCAGACCCTCCCAACCTATCGCATTCAAGATGTCCTTTGCAACATCCACCTGTGCTTGAGCTATCTCATTGCCGGTCCCTCCGATGTGACACCGGTCGGTTTCACAGGCGGCAATCATTACGGTGCTCGCACCATATTCGAACGCCTTCAATATGTCAATGATGCTGACGCGTCCCGCACAAGGCACAGGGATTAGGCGAGTACTGGCGGGATACTTCATACGCCGAGTGCCAACAATGTCAATTGTCGAGACCGAACACTCTTCACAGTGGAAGCACAAAGTGATGGGGTTCTCTGCGCCAGCGCCATCCAAGGTGGACTGAATCTGGGACCACAGCTGCTCGTTCGTCAGGAAGTTCAGTTGCGTGGCACCAGACGGACAGAGGCTCTGACAGACCCCACACGCGTGGCAGTTGAGCGTGTCAATTGAGGCCTTGAACAGCAACTTCTGTTCTGCGCTTGCCTCTTCCGCCTCCTTCTGCTCGATCATCAGTGGTACGCCGCGCGGACACTGTTGTGCGCACAGACTGCAGCCCACACACTCGTCGACGTTGAGTACCGCGCCCCTAGCTAACCGCTCAATCGCGCCATCCTGCAGCTCGTTGTGAATCATGAGAGCGCCTGCTTGTGCATCGGTCACCGCCTCAAAGACAAACTGTGGCCTGGTCACCGCGCCCACTGCAACAACACCCCTTCTGCGGGTCTCAGTCCGCCTCAGCTTACCGTAGAGCTCCTTCACATGGCCGTCATACTCGACTGCAAAGCCCAGGGTCTCTGAGAGCTCGGACACCCCGTCAGGAGGTAGAATGGCTGAAGACAGCACCACGAGGTCTGGTGAGACCTCGAAGTACTTGTTCAAGAGTGAGTCATAGAAACGGACGCGAGTTCGACCTCCGGCCTCCCACACCGCACCAACTCGGCCCCGGATGTAGTCCACTCCTTTCTCGCGTGACTCCTTGTATATCATCTCGTTCTCAAATGGAACGCGGATGTCCATGTAGATGACTCGGACATGAACGCTTGGGTCCGCCTTGACTATCTCAAGGGCGTTGTCAATGGCGAATGTGCAGCAGAGCTTGCTACAGTCCCGTTTGTGATCCTCGGACCTGCTACCCACACACTGGACCATTACGACCTCCTTTACGGGTCCGCCGTCCGACCTGCGTGACAGATGCCCCTCTGAGAGCATTGTCGAGAGCTCAAACTGCGTCACCACATCGGGATTCACGCCATACCGGTACTCGTCCATCCCCTCAGGTTTGAACTCCTTGAAGCCCATTGCGAGGACTATGGCAGATGTGTCGATATCATACTCCTCGCCCGACTCGGAGACACAGTGTACAGTGAATGCCCCCATCTCACCCTTCACGAACTTGACCTGTGTCTTCGTCTTGATGGTGATGTTCTCTGAGGACTTGAGCCGCTCCATTCTGCTCTTCAGCAGTTCTTGTCCGGGTATTCCCGTTGGTGCAACCACAGGAAGACGTACGACGTGCCCACCGAGATGTCCCTCCTTTTCAATCAAGGTCACCTTGTACCCCAGTCCGGACAGACAGAGCGCAGACTCGATTCCAGCGATGCCGCCACCAATCACAGTCACATGTTTCGGGACGGTCTTGTGTTCTTTCGTCAGTGGTTTTGAACGCACCGAGAGAGCAAGCGTGCCTCGAATCATGTCAAGGGACTTGCTAGTGGCCTCATTGGGATCTGGGTGTACCCATGCAGAGTGCTCTCGGATGTTCACGTACTGAATCTGAGAGGGGTCCAGTCCGTTCGAGAGCAGATAGGCATCAATGCGGGGTTTGATCTTCTGACTAGTGCATGCTGCGATTACCAGCCGCTCCTGCCCTCCTGCGACGAGCGACTTGATTCGCTCAAGACCGACTTCTTGACACAGCAGGTCATGTACCTCGACGCCTCCGGCGAACTCGTATCCGGACACCTCCCGCTTCATATCATCAAAGTCAAGACCCAGGGTATTCCCACAGGTACACAGTAGCACGACAGGCTTCTCTGTGGTCATCTCAATCAACGCCTCCCTGCCAGTATCTTCATTACTACTGCTCTGGCCTGCGTCACACTCTCGGGGACTTCCGCCGGACCCAGTGCAGCACCACATGCGTAGACGCCCGCTCCGACAACGACTTCCTCCTCTGTGGCAATGTCAAGAGGTGTCACATAGCCGCGCGAAGCCGAGAGACCAACCATCTTGAGAAGGTCCGAGAACCCCTCAGCGGGCTCCAGTGCCGAGGAGAGCACCAACAGGTCCAGACTGAATCGGAGATACCTGTCGAGCAGGCTGTCATACACAGTCACATCAACTCCACCGTCCTTCCCTGCCTCCACCCGGCTTACTCGTCCACGGATAAAGTCCACTCCAGACTCACGTGCCTCGCGGTAGTATCGCTCATGACGGTCGTATGTCCGGATGTCCATATAGACGACCAACACCTGTGAACAGTCACGCTCACGTGCTGCAACAACAGCGTGCTTGAGAGCAAAGACACAGCATATCTTAGAACAGTAGGGATAGTGATTCTCGTCTCTGCTGCCGACACACTGAACCATCATGACACGTCTTGCGGGTTTTCCGTCAGATGGGCGCACCACCGCGCCCCCGCTTGGACCATTTGGGTCCAGTATCTTTGCAAACTCAAGCTGTGTGACCACATCTGGAATCCTGCCATAGCCATATTCATCGATGCTGGAGGGCTTCATCTCATGGTATCCAGCTGCAATCACAATGTCGGACACCGTGAGCGAGTCTTCCCTTGGCTTTGCATCAAGGTCAATCGCATTTGTGGGGCACTTCTGGGCGGCTTCCTTCGCTCGGTCGTCTTCTAGGGCCGGATTGAACACAACACACTGGGGTTGGCACTGCGGCGACGGGAAGGAGAAGGCTTTGGACACCTCAATACAGACACCACAGAGTGTGCACTTCTTTGGGTCCACATATTGTGGGGCGGACCTGAGTGTGACGAGGAACTGACCCGGTCTTCCACTGATGCTGTGCACTGTGGTACCAATTCTGAGATCGAGGTTTGGCTGGTCGATTAGGGCACTTCTGTAGAAACACTTGCGTATGCCCGGCCGCCACCGGTTCCCCTCGAAGCAGTAGAAGCAGTCATCTGTCGGAAACGCTCTGTAGAGGTCCAGTGCGTTCCCTCCAGCGGTCAGCTGGCGCTCGACAAGAATGGCCTTTATGCCTGAGTCAGCCAGTTCTGTGGCCACAGTCATCCCAGCCACACCTGCGCCAATGATCAGCACCGGGTAATCCACAGTCTTTGTCACCTCGGTCAACCTGTCAGATGTGCGAGGATGCCATCAGCAGGCACACGGTTCATGCTCAACCCCAGCTCATCCTCACCAATACCCATGGCAAGACCAAGCAGCTGTGGATACATGAGGACCGGCAGGTCGTAGGTCTCCCCGTAGCTCTGTTTGAGCCCGAGCTGCTGCAAGTCGAGTTGGTTGCCGCATGCAGGGCATATGACGGTGGCGAACTCCGCACCGGACTCCTTCATCGACTTGATCTTGTCACGAGCCAGTCTTATGGCCAGTGACTCATTCACTGGCAGCACAGTGGCACCGCAACACTGTTTCCACAAGGGATACTCAACCACTCTTGCACCAGTCACCTCGACAAGCTCTCTGAGTATCTCTGGTCTAAACCCGGTCACATCTGCGGGTCGCAACACATGACAGCCAAAGTGAATTGCGACTCCAACACCGTCCAGAGGCTTGGTGACTCTCTTGCGAATCTCATCTGTCCCAATGTCAGTGTACATGGCCTCAACAATGTGACGGACTCGAACAGTGCACTTCAGTTGCAGCCCCTCTTTCTTCAGCTCTTCATTGACTCTACCAAGGTCCGTGCTATCGTGCTTGAGGTGGTGGAGAACGTCCTTCAGTGAACCAAAGCATCCGTTGCAGGGCGTGACTATGTCATTGCCATTCTTCTCGCCAATTGCAAGTGTCCTAGCATTGACAGTCAGCCATCCAGAGTAGTCAATTGCCCGCAGATTAGGGCTTCCACAGCATGCAACCCCCTCCATGTAGTGGAGCTCCATCCCAAGGGCCTTCGCAACCTTGAGCATGGAGGCCTCATAGTTGGGATAGTTCGCCGGGACGCTGCAGCCCATATACAGACTATAGGACGGCATCTCAGTCACCTCCCTTTGTCAGCCGACCAGTCCTCGTCCCCTGCAAGATGCTCTTCACAGCCTCTGTTGACAGGCCCGGAACAGAGGGCTCAAGCCCCAAGTCTTCTCTTTCCCAGTCTGCAGTCACAACGTAGAGTTGGCCCTTGTCCACGAGCTCCTTGGCTAGAGCAACAATCTTCTCGGGCACGATGCCTCTCTCCGCAGCGAGATTCTTGCAGTCGAAGAGTATGTCGGTCACGCGGACCTTCTGAGGACATCTCTCCTGGCACTGGAAACAGGTCAAGCATTCCCAGATCTCTTTTGAGTTCAGGACTTCCTCACGCATTCCGAGTAGAATCATCCGAATCAACTGATGTGGCTTGTAGAGCCACTGGTTAGCGATGGGGCAGGCAGCTGTGCATGTTGAACACGCAAAACATGCTGAGAGCTCATCCGCATCTGGCATACTGCGTATCTCCTCGCGGAACGAGGGGTCCAGTCGAGACATGTCTATGGGCTCGATGAGTGTAACAGGGATTCGAGGTTTGGTGTCGGTTTCTGCCATTGCCATGCCACCGCCACGAAGCACGAGGCGTTGTAAGCTGTAGAGGCTCGGAGTTTCGAGCCAATATTAAAAGTTGAGGTCTGGCGAGGAATAAGAACAATAAGGCCGCTCGCAAGGTCTTGAACGGAGTCCCACAGCGTCGAAGACACGCCGCCTCGCATATGTGTCCAGTTGTGGAATGAGAGGTCCTAGAGGGAATGCCTAGTACGACGGGACACACCTACGTATCAGGCAGACCTCTTCGGTATATCAGCAGGACGATCCCGGACATGGTGAGTATGACGAGCACTTCATAGAGGATTACATGACCGAGTGTGTAGCCGCTGAGCAGGGGTATCTCAAAGAACCTGACAGCAGTGGCCAATGCAAGGCCAATCGAGATGATCCAAGCAATGATCAGAACCCACTTGTTCTTCGGTGGCATGACTGAACACCCTGTATAGATGTCACTTATCGTTTTCTAAAGCGCGGATGACTGCTTGGAGCTGTTCTTGAAGCGAGTCCAGGATGGACACGATGGAGCGCCCGAACAGTGCTCCTTGCTGAATGAGATACGCCCGCAGGTCTGTGACATCGCCATGGACTGCAGCGAGTGTCCGCTTGCCTTCTTCACTCAGGAGGCACATGACATCACTCACGGTCACTTGGAACCGAGAACTCATTGCTTCAACATCTCTCTTTGACTGCGCAAGCCTGTTCGCGAGCTCCTGGAGCTGCTGTCTGTGGGACTCTGTCATCGGTTGCTACGCTCCTCCATTGCGACGCGTACTGCTGTTCCATCGCGTAACCATGCCTGGACATTCTCTCGGGGAAGACTGGCTATGTCCTCCTTCTTGAACGGACCGTAAGTGCGTTCGTCGAGGCCCATGAAGGGGGTACTAATGGGTCGAAGGAATCGTACGACCACATACTCGATCTTCTCCGTGTCATCACTACCTGCTGCATCAGAGGGACGTTGAGGCATGTGTCCCTCCAGCAGGTCCTTCAGAAACTCGGCATGCTCTGCAAGACCTCTCGATAGTCGATTGTAGAGGTCCTCCTCGGCCAGAGTCATTGTGCCCAGGGGCCTTCGCTGAGCAAGTGCGGCTCGGACTATCTTCTCTCTACGCAGCACCATGAGATCTCTGAGCATGTAGTCCAGATTTCTAATCTCACTCACGAGCAAGTCTGCTTGGAGTCGGTCTTCAGCAGGCACCTCTGTGAGCATGAGGCGCACCTTGCTGAGGTACTGGACCATCTTGCCAAGTCTGAGGTCTTCGAGACTCTGAAGGTCCGGCTCTCGAACCTCGTTCTCCCAAGCTCTGAGAATGTCGTCATATCCAATCTCACTCAACGCTGGCCACTCCTTTGCATAGCAGGAACACAGCTGCTGCCATCGGAAGGTCTACTGTCTCATCGTTATAGGGTCCGAAGGTATCATCTCCCACTCTAAACGCCGGAACACCAAGCGGACTGGGGGGTATCCACACGCGCTGTTCTCCAGTGAATGCAAGACTGTCTCTGAACGGGTCGAATGTGTCGAGCTGGTCCCTAGTCAACTGCGCGACAATGAACCCCGTCTTGCCGTGGAGACTGCCCATCAGACGAATGATTCTATGAACGTCATGTGTGACCGGCTCATCAATGCTTACACCGTAGTCCTCTATGGCCCTGGCTGCAATCTGTCTCCAGAAGCCAAGTCCTATGCCTCTCACCGCACCACTAAGGATTGGAGGGTTCCGGCTCAGTCCTTCAATCAACAGCTCTCTGGAACGAGCATCTCTGAGTGACTGAACCCATCTCTCGCGTCCTGTGTAACTATCAATCTCCCTGACGAACTTGAGCAGTGCGTCTGCTGTGCGTCCATGCCATCCGGGAGCCTGTCTGTCAGGAATCACAACTGAACTCTCCATTGGAGCAACAAAGCGGTCACTGTTCAAGCCCTTTCCAGTGATGAAGTGGACGAGCTCCACTCTCGCTGCTGAGTCAAGCCGCTCGACCTCTGCACTGTTGACTCGGACATGATATCCTCGATGGCCGCTGTAGTTGAGATATATGCTCTGTGGGTCGATACCCAAGTCCGATGTGAGAAACTCATCCACAAGCCGCCTTGCCTGCGACTTTGCCTCGCTAAGGCACCGGTCACAGAGCCACTTCTGGACCGAGATAGATGTACCGCCACAAGAGGGACACCCTCCCTGAGGGGGAGTACCGGAGCCGGTCGCTCCGCACTCGGGGTTATTACACACCCAGGCGTCATGCGTTTTCGTACAGGGGAGTGACAGGTGGTCTGCATCTATGTCAAAGACCAACTCAGCACCCCGCCATTTCTTCTCCTCCATAGACTTGGCAACAGGCACCTCGTAGAAGGCTGCAGAGTGATACACACCGACGGCGGGGGACTCCACAAGAGCTCTCACAAGCTCCTCTCGAGACCCGAAACCGAGGTGCCGAGTCCAGTTGTTCCACTGCAGACCCGGAGTGCCGCACTCTGGACAGACACGGCGCCGTACCAACTCAGTCCCGCTCCGCGTGCAACCAATCTTGACAACTTCGTCGGCGGTGTGTCTGGAAAGAACCCATCTGCGAGTTGTTTCTCTTTCACTACAGCGCCAGGTGTGTACAAAGCTCTCGAACGCGAACTCACGTTCTC
Organism: Candidatus Thorarchaeota archaeon; assembly: GCA_013388835.1. NCBI lineage: Archaea > Promethearchaeati > Candidatus Thorarchaeota > Candidatus Thorarchaeota archaeon. Next base: position 63,274 of record JACAEL010000012.1, read on the forward strand.
TGATTCGTGCAGGAGGCCGTATGTTATCGGGACTAGTCCGGTAGTAGTCTTGAAACGTGAGTTGAAGGAGCTTCTGTCTTCTCCATTCAGCCCCTTGCACATCTACTCCTCCGTGAGAGGGTCTTCGATGACTACTGAGAAACTGGACGGACTTGGAGTTATCGTTTGCGGGGGCACCACGACTGCCGGGAGGTTGGACAGCCTTGGACGTCTGTCTTCGACCCTGTGTGGCCATAAGTGCAGACTGGACGTCAAGTACCGGACTCTCACGCAACAGATCTGAGGCGACCCGTTCCAACTCACTTGACAGACTACCTTCTCTCCACACGAGGCGCCAGAACGAAGGTGAGTCGTCCACCTTCAGCAATCTCTGACTCCAGGATCAACGGTCGGCTGGAGCTGAAACGGAGGACGAGTGTATCACCGGAGATGGCCTTTGTGATCTCGGACAGGTAGCTGAGCGCATACATCGCAGTGCTAGGCCCTTTGCTCTTGAGGTCGAACAAGTCGGACTCCTCTCCGACCTTGAGTGACACCTCCGCCTCACCGGTGTCACCCTCACCAGTGAAGACGAGCGTCGTCGCATCTGCGGATATCTTGACATAGCTTGACACTACGCTTATGTCCTTCACAGCCTGTTTAAAGCCCTCAGAGTGCATCTCGGCCTTGACATCGAGCTCAGAACTCGGCTTCTTGGGCTGATCAGGGGGAGGAGTGAGCATTGGGAGCTTGAAAAGCCGCTCCGCTTGACCAATCATCCGAATGTAGAACCGCTTCTCGGCCTCGTTGACAGAGAACTCGAGCTTGTCATCTGCAGACATCCGCTTACTCGTCCTAGAGAGCTCATCGACACCCAGACAGATCTTCTGTTCATCATCACAGTGATACTCCTGAAAGATCTTGTCCGGAAGAAAGATGTCCACCATGGCAGCCTTAGAGGAGTCCATCTGTCTCAGGGACAGTCCGGACTCGTTAGCCACAAACTGAGCCTCCGTTAACATCGTAGCAATCGCATCAACTATCTGCTTCCACGCCTTTGTGCTGTCCATAACCGCCTTGAACATCAATGCCGCCTCCGCAAGTCTACCTGACGAGCTCACTTATCACCCTTGACTCAGTCTCCAGTGCCCGCTTAAACTCTTTGATGTCGAATCCCTCAACATCGTGTGCAAGTATCGCTGCCAGCTTGACCCCCATACCGACACTGTCTCGCTTCTCAACTACCTCGCCAATGACAATGTACTTGTGCGCCACCACCAATGTGCCTTCGACAAGCACCTCGACCGTCGCGGCCTTGCCAATCTCATCCTCAAGCAGGTCTTGAATGAGTGCAGAGCCCTCTCGCGCCTCGACAACAATCCCGAGTATTCTCACGAGCCCGCTAGTTCCCTTGAGCTCCCCGACCTTCACAAGTCTTGCTGGGGTTCTCCGTCGGGACACTCGTTCCTCGGTCAAGCTGGCGCACCAGTCCTGCAGATGGTATCTGCTCTCTCCTGATACTCTCGGTCAGATATGTATACCTCTATAAGTGTAACTGGTCGGCTAGCCACCGTAGTTCCGCCAAGTGGTCTTGCACTTTGTGCACCGATAGAACTCGGTTGCACCTTCGTCGCTCCGCCGGGTCTGCACGGTCCAGTAGTAGGCCTCCGTGTTGTTACACTTGGGGCATGTGGCCTTTGTGATGGGCATTGGGATTCCGTCATCTTCGACTACAACAATCTTGTCATGCGGGGTCTTCTCAAGCCTGTGAGAAACGGTGAACGCACCTTGGACTGACTTAGTGCTTCCGCAGCTTCTGCACTTGAGGACTCTTGTGCCGTCCTCTCCAGTTGTCGGTACCATCATGGCACCGCACTTGTCGCAGAATTCCATCGCTAGATCTCCGTGGCATGCCAAGTACGCTGTGAAACTCAATTAAGCCTTACTGACTGGCGGCACAATTCAACTTGTGGTGACTACAAGTTCTCAGTCACTGCAGAGTCGCATGTCGTGCTGGATGTGTTCTTCATGTGTGCAGGTAATGCATCAATCAGAAAGACCAGGAGCTGCCGGAATGCATGTACTGCGGCCTCCTGCTGTCTTCGCCTGCTCGACTGCGGAACGGTCTCGAGATTCTGACTGAGAACAGCCACAATCTGGTCGGTGCTCGTCCTCCGGGAGAGCCACAGATAGGCAGCCAGTGCCTCATAAGCATCTCCCGCGCGTCCGGTGTCGGACCGTCTGCCAATGCAGTGATACACGCTGCTCCCGCGAATCGACTTGGCCAGCACTGTGTCACTCACTTTTTCACCCAGAGCTCTTCCTGCGACCGCGGACTTGGCCAACGAGAAACACAGATTGAGTAGGTTGTCACCTATCTGCGCAAGCCCCGAGTCGTTGAGTATCTCCTTCAGACTGCTCTGCTGAATCAAAAGGTCCCACAAGACAGACCTCTCCGAGGAGCGCATACCAGATGGTCACTCAAGAGTCTGACCACTGACTGACTGGTGGAAACGTTTCCTGAAGTCCTCGGTCCTCGCAAGCATCTTTTCCAAGGCTTCTCTGAGAACGACATTGGCCTGTCGCTTCTTGGTCTTCAGAGTGAAGACGGGGCTGGCTAGGAGGGGGTGGTCAATGTTGTAGCCTGCAAAGTCCACCGCGGGCTCCTCCAAGAGCGTCTTTCGGAGAAGATTACAGAACGAGTGGCCTTCACCTTCAATGTCAATTCTAATCTCATGCTTCGAGTTGACTACAATTCGTGGTTTCACTCTCTATCGCCTCCGGTCACCTGTACGTCTCGAGCCGCCGCTTCCTCGGCGACCACGAGAGAATCCCTGGGAACTCTCTCTCTGTCCATGGGAGCGACCTCCCCGCCCAGACGGTGGGGCTCCGGGCCGTTCTCGATCGTAGGTCTGCCTGCGTCTGACGGCCAAGTCCGGACGCGCTTCGAGACCAAACCGCAGTCCGTAGTCATTGGCCACCTCTCGAGTCTCTCTGTTCTCACACCTCAGACAGAAGAGATTGTTGTGCGAAGTCAATGTCAGAGGATTACCGCACTTTCTACACTTGGCCAGTATGACACCGAACTCAGGGCCCACCAGACTCAGCTGGATTGGTAGCTTGTATGTGTTCATAGCCGCTGCGCGTACAATGTCTCCAGGGCTGAGAACATCATGCATGGACTTCACGTACCGTCGCGTGACGTTGCTTATGTGCACCTCACCTATGGCATAGCTGTGTATGTCCTCGTCATTGTTTTTCACAATGGCCACTTCAGCACGCTGGTCGAAGACGTCTGTGACTTCACCCACCAATGCATCACCTTGAACCGGGAGACAGAGGCGCGTTCGACCATTATGGTCGAGCACCTGAACGCTCCTGTTCTTCAGGTCGATTGATACAGACCCAGATGTTGCAGCATACACAACACCGTCTTCTTCGTACGTCCCGTAGCTCGGCAACAGCTCCTCAATCACGCAAAGCCTGTCGCCTGGCACCACTATGTCGCCGCTCTTCACTTCTGCCATTCTGCCCACCGTTAGTGCATATACGATACAAATCCACGCTGACTTGGTGCGTCTGCTTCTTATGAAACTCGTACAGTCGGCTCATCTGGAACTGGAAATTCTCAACTTGAGTGATCGTTCCTCCAAGGTCCTTGACGGTATCCTTCAGGAATGCTCTGTTCTTGTCACTTGCCAAGTGTAGGCTATACGTGACACTGGAGATTGCCAGTGCCTTCCTCAGAAAGGCCACGTCAGCGCCACGTTTCTGAACGCCGAAGGGGGGGTTCATGACAACGGTGTCGACTGGGAATCTCAGTTCTAGAGCGGAGACATCCCCGAGGACCCAGTCTGTGGTGTCCTCTTTGCTGAGCAGTTCTGCGTTCCTTCGAGACACCTTTAAGGCTTTGGATTGCACGTCAACGCCAATCACGAACTTGGCACCCAGCAGTGCAGCGCCAATTGCGAATATACCATCGCCACATCCCAAGTCGCACACCGTCCTTCCTGTGATGTCCCCATGCTCCATCTGAGCAGCGAACAGCACAGACGCCACTGTGCCTGCTGGAGTAGGATACTGTTCCAGTGACACATCCAGTTCATGAGTCCGCTCCAATGACTGAAGAGCCATCTCTAGTTCCTTGAGACGCATCCCATCTAATCCCCGTTCATCGTGAGTTGGACGGTGTCTGACACAGGGGACTCTCACTCCTAGTGAACAGCACTGGAGTCACTCGGTCAGGTCAGTCAGTGCCTGTCGACCTGAGAAGAAACGAGTATACGTCTGTTTATATAAGCCCGCACACGACGCACTCAAGTCGGTCCGGCTTCTGCATGGCTGTTGTGAGTCCAACCGGGAATCGCTCTTCCGACCAGGTCAGCTATTGGCCATTCCCGTCGGGCGGACGTCGCGTGATGACGTAATACCTAGCCTTATCTTCTCCATGAGCTCCATAGGCTCCACAGGAAATGCAGTAGAAATACACCTGTCTTTCTAATGGAGATGGAATGGATGGAGAAGCCCCTAGACAAGCTCTTTGACAAGTTCATTCAAGGCCAGGGCATCTTCAGGAATCGAAATGCTCTTCGACCGACGTTCGTCCCTGACACACTCCCTTATCGGGATGAACAGATGAGCCGAATAGCGTCCATACTTGGCCCTGCCCTGAGAGGCGCCCCTCCATCCAACATTCTCTGCTACGGAAAGACCGGGACTGGCAAGACAGTGGTTGCAAGATACGTTCTGAACATGCTCGTGGAGAAGGCACAGGAGAGCGGAATCAAGCCACCAATAACCGCCTATGTCAACTGTCGCATAGTGGGCACCAACTACAGGGTACTCAAGAGACTCTGCGACCAGATTGACGCGACCATGCCAGATGGGTCCGAGGTTCCATTCACCGGACTTCCAACCGATGAGATAAGGGACCTGCTCAAGAGCAAGCTCGACGAGGAGTCTAACATACTCACAATAGTCCTTGATGAGGTCGACAGCCTTCTCAAACGGGACGTCAGTCAGGGCAACGACATCCTCTACGGACTGACCCGCATGAATGGAGAACTTGAGAGCAGCAGAGTGTCGATAATAGGCATCAGCAACGACCTCAAGTTCAAAGAGATGCTGGACCCAAGAGTACTCAGCTCGCTTGGCGAAGAGGAGGTGATATTCCCACCCTACAATGCAGTCGAACTGAGAGGGATACTTGAACAGCGGGTCAAGATGGCATTCACGGACGAAGCAGTATCTGACGAGGGTGTCATAAACCTCGTGGGGGCTCTCGCAGCTCAGGAACATGGTGATGCACGTCGTGCTCTTGACCTGCTGAGGACAGCAGGAGAACTTGCGGAGAGGAGAGGAGACGACAAGGTCACCCAAGACCATGTTCGCGAGGCACAGAAGGTCCTAGAGAGAGACAGCGTGAGTGAGGCCATCAAGACGCTCCCCATGCAGTCCAAGGCCGTGCTGTTGGCGGTCTATGCCCTAGCAAGTAGAGGCCAGAAGGACATCTTCACCGGTGAGTGTTTCAATGTCTACTCCGAGATAGCACACGCCCTGTCAATTGACACACTCACTCAGAGAAGAGTCTCCGACCTGATATCGGAGCTAGACATGCTGGGTCTGATCAATACAACGGTCATATCGAAGGGTAGGTATGGAAGAACGAAGAAGATTCGGCTGGCCGTGAGCAAGTCGCAGATATCGACCATTCTCGACGAGGACCCGCGCCTCAGTAAGATTGCAAAGACCATCCTGTCATAGATCAGGTGGAAGACAGCCACCGAAAGACCGAGGGCTCGTGGGAAACTGAAGTGTGGGGAGGTGCGGCAGAACGTCAGAGTCTAGACACTCGATTAGTTCTGGATGGCGTCGCGTATGTGACAGTACATAGAGACAGTGAGATGGAGGAAGCCCGATACTCCGGCCGACCTCAAGGAGAGCTTGGTCCTAGTGCAGTCGACAAGTAATGACGCGAGTCCGGTGTCAGACTGAATCCAACCGACAATGAGTGGATTCTCGGAGGGCAGAATGGGCCTTACAGACCGAACACGGGGAAGAATTGGGTCTTTGCTGCGCTTATCGCCTCGTCTACAGCCCTTCGGATGTTCGATTCATGTTCACAACTCACTCTATGGGGTCGGTCGGTCCAGCAGTCGCGGTCAACGACATAGCCGTGTCTGGCACAGAGGTCAATCCACTCGCGAGGGAGTTCAGGAGGCAGCGAGAGGCCGGCTATCTCTGCTAGCACCAGTGTCCAGACTTTGGCCGTGGAGACTGGGTTGTAGCCACCGCCACCTGTGATGACCAACCCGCTTCCATGGCGGTGTGTGAGCTTCTTGGCAGTCTTGGCCATCCGGACGTATGTGTCATTGGTCAGCATCAGGTCTGCCAGCGGGTCGCCCTGATGACAGTCGGCACCCACGTCCCAGAAGACCAGGTCGGGCTTGTAAGCAGACCATATTGGGACGATGACATCCTCAAAGGCTCTCCAGAACTCGAAATCGTCGGTAAGAGGTGGGAGAGGTATGTTGACGGAGTATCCCTTGCCATCACCATAGCCAATCTCGTCGGATTGCCCTGTGCCCGGGAAGAAGCCGAGTGAGAACTCGTGGGTCGAAATCGTCAGTACGTTCCTGTCAACATAGAACGCCTGTTGTGTTCCATCGCCGTGATGGACATCAGTGTCCAGGTAGAGCACTCTCTTGTCGGGAAACATGGCTCGATACTTCTTGATGGCTATGACGCAGTCGTTGTAATAGCAGAAGCCCGAGGCTCTGCTCTCCGTGGCATGATGAAGGCCGCCATAGAATGAGACTGCGTTCTTGAACCGTCCTGTAGCGACCCCCATGACCGAGTCTATGCTCGCACCGACAGGGTATGCAGCATAGAGGTGGAAGTCTTGGAACACAGGGCACGCGTCGGTGTCCAGGCCGAATCTTGATGAGAAGGCATTGCCCAAATTCCCAAATAGCTCAATCGTCTCGATGTATGATATATCATGGTAGATTCTCAGCTCATCCCTCGATGCGATGCGCATAGGAGCCACAGTGACCGCGGGTCTGTCCAAGAGTCCACACATAGAGGGGAGAGCCCATGTGATCTCGAATCTGGCACGATTCCAGAACGGATTGGGGACCGCACTCATCCTGTGCAGATGGTCTATGCCATCAAGCTTCATCATCTCTTCGGGACTGAAGACTGCAGTCGTCGCTTCCAAGTGCGGTCCCTCATTCATTGATGCGGCCCGGAAAGACACAGGCTATTAATCATGCTGGAATGTCCCATACCTAGCTCGAAACGCTCTTCTGAGAGAATGCTGACGACAGACCCACAATGTCAAGTTTCGAGCTTATCAAACAGGCAATGCTTGGCAATGTCGAGGAGCGCTTGCCAGTGGCAATATGGATGCACCATCCGGAGCGGGACAGGACAGCGGAAGGTCTGGCTCATGAAGAGGTGTCAGTCCACAGGGAGTTCAACCATGACCTCCTGAAGGTGTCATTTCACGGGAGATACCCGGTCGTGGACTGGGGCTGTGTCGCAGCATATGATGGTCGGCCTTCTGGCTCGACCCATTGCGAGAGTTGCGCAGTGACCAGTGTTGAAGACTGGGAGACCCTTGAACCGCTGGATGTCAACACAGGTGAGTTTGGAAAGCAGTTGAGGGCCATGGAAATGATTGCAGCATATGCGAGCGACAGAGTTCCAACCATGGCAACTGTATTTGATCCTGCAATGGTCGCTGACAAGCTGTGCGAAGAGAAACTGGTTCAGTACATAGAGAGTCATCCGGATGTGATGAGACACACACTTGACCTCATCACAGACGTCATGATAGACTTTGCACGAGCAGTCCTAGAAGCAGGCTCATATGGTCTCTTCATCGCGTCCCAGCACTCCACCAAGACCGCAGTCAGCGACCGTGACTATCGCGAATTCGTGTTGCCCTACCAGGAGAAGATGCTGTCACGACTGTCCGGGAAGGCCAAGTTCATAGTCGTACACCTTCACACAGGCGAGAGGGGAGAAGAGGTCCGCTTTGACCTGGCAGATCGCACTCACGCTGTAGATGCTTTGAACTGGGAGGACCAGACTGCAGTGCCGACACTTGCTGAAGGAAAGGCACGGCTGAGGAGGACCGTGCTTGGCGGTGTAGACCAGCAAGGACTGCTGCGCACTGGCACAGTGGACGACATCAAGGCACAGGTCTTGGACACGATAAGACAGACAAGGTTGAAGCGACTGATTGTGTCCCCGGGCTGTGTGATACCTGTTGACACGCCGAGGGACAACATCCGAGCAGTGGTGGATGCGGTGCGTTCAATCAAGCCATGGAGCAAGGAGTGGGAAGCATACGTATAAGGAACAAAGAAGTCACAGGCCTTCAAGAGTGGACCAGCCGTCCAATCGAGATTGAGGGCGAGGACAAATCCAGACCTATCACGTAGCGAGGGCGACGAAACCAATGGCGCTTCTCGTGGAAGAAACAGAGAGCGTTGCCGTAAGGGAAGCACTGGGCGAGTCAAGCAGGTGCCAAATACTGCTAGCCTTGATGTACTGCCGAGTACGCTGACGAAGCAGGCGGTCACAGTCGCAGGCATGAACAGCATGGTAACATGATGTGACCTGTTCGGGTGACCTCAGGACGTGGCTTCGCATTATATACTCAGTCTGCGCTGTGTTACTTGTGAACAATCATGGCTCAAGCAACTAACAACCGGACTGAACCTGTGAAGGACTGGACGCGCAAGGCCCAGTCGACCCGTGCTCTTGGCTACGCATACTCCACTGTCGTGAGGTGAACACAATGACCAGCGAGAACCAGCGCACCCACAAGCGCACCCTCATCTCCACAAGGGCCGTCGCCTATCAGTACTTCAGAAGGCAGTGAATGGACATGACACCTCATAGCCTTGGGAGTCCCGATGGCGCCTCCATTCTCAGAGATGAGTCTGAAGTGATGGAGAGAGCCCCGCTAACAGTATCCGAAGTGCTCGCGTTGGAGGCAACGTGAGCACTCTCTTTTCATCGCCTGTCTACTTCGTGGGATTGGGGATTGGTGCCGAGGAGGGGACTCGAACCCCTGAACTCCTACGAGAGTGGATTTCTCATTGGAGCAAGCCTCTGATCTTGAGTCCACCGCCGTTGGCCAGCTTGGCTACCTCGGCCTCAGATGGTTACGGCCTCAGTCTGTATTTAGGCGTTTCCGTAAATGGGCCGGCGGTAGTTGTCCAGTGTATATACCGGCTTCTTGTGCTCAGAGTGTGGGGCGCCCATGGTTGGATGTGCACACTCACATGGATTGGAGGCGGTCTGGCACTCAGACAACCACCAGTAGGCATTCCAGTGCGGTCTCTTGGGAGCGACACGACTCCTGACTCAGAGTCTACGCGACTGACAATCAGAGGTGCGTGGGGCTGGTAGAGACACCGAATCATACATCCTCTGGGCGCAGAAGCTTCGACTTGGACTGGAAGATGGGACCGACAATTCCCATGACGAACCTGACGAATCCGTCATCCTCAGTCACTACTCCGACGACATCCTCATCCTTCTGCGTTGCTGGTGCGAGAAGCATCTCCTCACTGTCGCGTATGCACGCATAGACGTCCTTCTCTGCCCGTGAGCGGACGCGGATGTTGCCCTTGCCAACAATGCTCTTCACTTTGGCACTGAGTGCTGGGGACTCTGTCACGACCAGTTCGACGCCAGTAGTCGACTTGAGTCTGGCAAGTGTCTCGACCGGCATCTCCTCAGGGCTTGGGAGTATCAGAGTCACCTTTGACTTGGCTCGGTCAATCATGTCTTGGATCTGTGCAAGAACAGCCTTGCGTGTCACCACGGTCCATGTCTTCTTAGCTCCTGGAAAGTCGGTCTCACTCACGACCTTCCAGACGGACCTGAGCAGCTTGGTGACCTCGACCCCTGTGGAACTCGTGCCTGCAGAACTTGGAAACGCCTTTGCGATGGTTGCCTCAGCCTTGCCTATCATCTCGTTCTCCTCAGCAAGACCTCTCAGCTTTGTGACCTCCTCTCTGACAAACGTGCTCGCCTCTGCCACCTGTCCCCACGCCTTCTCGAGCTCAGCCTTTGCCTTGGACTTGGAGGCCGAGAGGCTCTTCTCGGAGGACTTCTCGGAGGACTTCAGTTCCTTTCTCAGACTCGCCACTAGACCGTCTGTACCGTCCTTCACAGTGCCCACAAGCTTCTGGGACGCCTTGTCCACAGACTCCTTCGATGTTGCCAAGAGGGACTGCATTGCCTTGCTCTCAGACTCCAGACTCTGTTCAAGTTCTTCCGAGAGTCTGCCGAGAGTCCCATCGATTGTGTCTCTCGCTTCCGATGAGAAACTCTCCAGGGCAGAACCAATCTCGGCAATCGCATTGCTGAACGCCGTCAGTGTCTGGTCCATATCACTCTGAACTCCTGTGGAAACATGTTCAATCAGTTGCGAGGACGCCTGCAGAGAGGCCTGAATCGTCTGCTCGCAACTCTTGGACGCGCGCTCCAAGTCCGCAGTGACTGACTCGAGAGTGTCGCTGAATGCATCATGGACGCTCTGAACTCCTTGACGTGATGAAGCCGAGAACTGCTGTCTTGCCTTGTCGAGGACTGAGGCAATACTTGTCTTGGTGCCCTCAATGGTCTCGGACGCAGTCTGCCCGGAGGCGGTCATGTGGCTCAGCACAGACTCTCTCAGGCGCCCTGAGTGTGACTTTGTCTTGTCTGTGCAACCTGTCACTGTTGAGCTCGCATCTCCGTGCCACTGAGCCACTGAGTCACTCACAGCGGTGGCCAAGGAAGTGATGAGCCGTATGCTCTCGTCTCTCATCGTCGAAACAGATGCTGCCGCGGTCTCGCCCAACTCGCCCCTTGTTGAGTCGAGGGCACCCACCACCTGCCGTCTCCTCGCGTCCGCGTCTTCTATCAGGTGTTCCTTCTCAGCAACCACCTGAGCAGCAACATGGTCCGCGGCCTTGTCATGCGCGTCCACCTGTTGCCTGGACACATCATCGATACGCCTCGCCAACTCGTCATACCGAGTCCGGTAGGCCTCAAGCTGAGACGCGAGACTCCTTGACACGTCTTTGAGCTCTGCACTGACAACCTGGGCAATCTCCGAGCTGGCCGCACTAGTGTGTTTCTGAACCTCTTCTGTAGCCGTCGTGACCACACGCTCTATCTCCGCCTGCAACTGCTGTGCCATTTGACGAAGATACTCTTCGGTCTTCTGCGCGAGACCCGTGAGTCCCTTGCTGGTCTTCTCACTAATGGCGTTCAGTGACTGGGCCAGTTTGGACTCCGACTCCTGCAGCATAGCCCTTGACCGCTCCAAGGAGTCCTGATTCAGCCCCTTGAGAGAGGCACCAGTACTGTCAACTCGTGCCTTCAGGCTCTTCTTGCTATCAGACAGAACGGTCTCCACATGTTCTACGAAGGTCTCTGCCATCTCGCTGGTCTTGTCATAGAACTCCTGGATAGAACCCGTGCTGGTGGCGTGCATACGCTCCATTGCACTGCGAACCTGTGACTCCGCAGAGACAGCAAATGAGTTGATCTGGTCGGTGAGGCTTGAGAACACGCTCGTAGCCTGCTTCACAAGCCCGTCAGATGATGAGGTCACCGCCGACTCAAAGTCCCTCAGCGACGCCTCAATGCCGGCCTGAGCCTCTTCAGTCGCCCCGACTACAGATGACTGGAGTTCCTTCAGTCTGTTGCCCTCCTGCGACTGAAGACGCGCAAGCACATCGGTCGTGTCAGCAATCAGACGACCCATTTGCGTCTCAAGGTCATGGGTCGAATGCTCCAGCGAGCTGCTGAGACTCGTCTCTGACTTTTCGAGGGCTGTTGACAGTGACTCCGATGTCCCAGAGAAAGCCGTACGAATCTGACCCGCAGCCGCGTCGAGTCCCTGAACAGTCTTCTCTTTGACTCGCGCCATACCGTCAACTGTCGATGCAGCTCGTCCGCGGAGCGTCTCACCCGTGCTCTGAGACTGTGCCTCCAGAACCTCATGTGCTCTCTTGCCATGCGACTCGATACTGCTGAGCAAAGTCGTCTTGGTGTCAGCGATTGTGTTCTTGGTCTCAGAAGTCCAGCTCTTGACCCTAGATGCGACCGAGTGTACCGCTGTGGCCAAGCTGTTCTTTATCTCGCTGGCGGCGGGCTCTATGCTCTCGACGGAGGAGCTCTTCCATGCCTCGGTGGCCGCCACTGCGCTGCTCTCGATGTTCTTCAATGACTCCTTGAACCCCTTCTCCACAGTCTCGATGGAACTCTCCAGCAGAGATACCGTTTCGGACTGCTGTGCCTCGCGCCCCGAGTCGACCTTGTCCAGCCGCTCTAGTGCGGACTCGACAATCTGAAGCAGATTGTCACGGACAGCACCTGTGAAACTCTCGGCCTGTTCCCGGAGCTCACCGCGGGCTTGCTCGACCCGGGCACCTATGCCTTCCACCTCTCTGGCAAGCCCATCGAATGGTGGAACACACTGATACCGGGTCACTATCCCCGGCAACTCAACCACCAAGTTCTGTTTGACAAGGTGCGCGACGACCGCTTGAGCCTTCTCCAGAGGCAGTCCACCCAGCAGGGCGATGTCACCGCTAGTGACATTTCCAGCGCCGATAATCAGCGAATACACCTTTGCCTCCTCTTCACTTAGAGAGGCAATCTTGCCTACTACATCTCTGACCTCAGACATCGGTAGATGCACCACAGTCGCATCGATACTGTGTACTGCCAAGTCAGTAAGTGGGCTTAGAATGTTTTGATTCCCTAGACTAGGCCGTTCATTGTAAGTTGGACGAAGTTGGAGATGCAGATGGAGATTCTGCTGCCAGCCGAGTCCTTCCAGGAACGGCACTGGACTGTGCAAGATTCCTTGCTGCGTTGATGTCAGCGTGAATGTGAGTACCACATGACGGGCAGTAGAAGTGCTCTCCACCTCTGACCTGCTCGGTCGAGTCCGGGTCCGACACTCGAATGCCCCGCTCTCCACAGGCGTGGCAGCTGCTCGACTTGTCTGTGGCCTCCCGGCGTCCGCAGGCACGTCAGGAGCCCGGCGGCCTCCCAGCGTCGGGTCGTCTTCGTACAGACACCGAGCACAGTGGCAGCATGCGACACTGTGAGCATGAGCGTGGGCAAAGACCTCAGCACATATCAGGCTCGGCTCAGCCAACTGGTACACGACCAGTACAAGAATGTCCAACTTCTGGGCAACTGCTCCCGTACCCATGAGGGGAAGAGTCAATGTGTTCCATGCAGTGACAGGATGGTCTCACTCGGTGGGAACGTCAATCTCATCGAGAAGCGGGCGGATCTGTCGATAGAACTCCGCAATCAGTCTACTCTTTGGGTCCTCAGTCTCAAGAATGAAGAGACGAATCTGCTGTCCCACCTTGATCTCTTTGATGATGCCCATCTCTACGAGCGGCCGCATGACCCTGTGGATTGTTGAGTGAGCAAGACCAGTCTCTTTGGCGGTCCTGCTCAGGTTGAAGAACTCCTTCGGCCGGTCGAGGAAGAGCTGGACGACACGAGTCTGCGCCCGAGATGCGAATACCCGCTCCAGCAGCCGCTTGTTTCTCGGCACATTGGAGACCTCGCTGGTCTTATCCATGTACTATCACGCTCCCCACCTTCTCGCCACTCAGAACACGGACGATGTTCTTCGGTGTCCTACCGTCAAGTATCACAGTAGGAATCCTTGACCGTGCTACAATGCTTATTGCCACGGGGTCGAACAGCTTGTACTCTCCGGCTCTCGTCCCGCTCCCTGAGAGTATTCCCTGAAGCTCCACAATACTCACTTGGTCCAACTTCCTTGCGCCCGGTTCACTGGGGTCGCGGTCAAATACCCCCTCGACATTGGTCGCATTGAGCAACCAGTCCGCCCGGATGGCCTCAGCTGCAAGTGCAGCCACAGCGTTCGTGGACTGACCCGGTGTGAGACCTCCCATCAACACCACCCGTCCAGTACAGACGGCTATCTCTAGCTCCTCGAGGGTCTCAACAGCTCTGGGGTAAGCATCATCGGGCAGAGCAGACATGAGCAGCTCTGCATTGTGTCGGGCAATCTTGATTCCCAGCCAGTCCGCCTGTACCTCGCTGGCACCCAGCTGTCGGGCTGCAGAGATGAACGACCTAGCAGGTCTGCCCCCACCGACAACGACAACCAACTGGTGGCCGTTCCTGTGAAGCGTGGAGAGCTCTCTTGCATACTCACGTACACGGTCCACTATCAGCTGTCCCGTGTCGTCATAAAGCAGAGAGCCGCCTATCTTGATGACCGCACGCATTATCCGTCCGCAACCAAGGGGTTTGTGAGGTGGGACTCTCTCGTGTTGCTAAAGAAACTTTCCTGTTTGGAACAGGCCCGTCGTAATATCGACGGGGGGCACGCGAGGCCGGACATGGACAACAGCTGTTGTCCATAAGCCTTTTAGGAGATACGGCCCCGGCGTGCAAAAGGAATGGGTTCCCCTTGTTGACATCAAGGAGAATGAGTGTTTTGTCCGAGTTCAGCCCAGCAATCGAATCGAACCGATGGACGCCAGACGAGGAGAAGAAGATCAGCGACCTCTGGCAGATGGAAGACACATACGCATTCGATCCAAGGTCAAAGCGGCCTGTGTATTCGGTTGACACACCGCCGCCGTATCTCTCCGGTCATGTGCATCTTGGGCAACTCATACACTACACGCAGATTGACATGCTTGCCAGATATAGACGCATGCAGGGGATGGAGGTCAACTTCCCCCTTGGGATTGACCGTAATGGCCTACCTGTCGAACTGAGGGTAGAACAGGAGTTCGGCATGAGCATGCATACAACCCCCAGGGCTGAGTTTGTCGAGAAGTGCAGGCAACAGCTGAACCTCTACGAGGTGGAGGTTGTGGAGGCCTTCAAGAGAGCTGGCATCTCCTTCAATACGTACAGCCCGTCGGGCAGCTATAGGACAGACAGCCCTGAATACAGGGCAGTGACGCAGGCCACATTCATAGACCTGTGGAAGAAGGGACTTGTGTATAGTGACTACCGGCCAAACAACTGGTGTTTCGAATGTGGCACAACAATAGCGGATGCAGAAGTGGAGTACACGGAACGCCAGAGTGTGCTGAACTACCTCCGATTTGAAGTGAAGGGCATGGCGCCAATTGAGATTGCGACCACCAGACCAGAGTTGCTGTGCGCCTGCGGAGCAGTCTTCATACATCCGGACGATGAGAGGTATGGCGGATACGGTGGGAAGACTGCAATCGTGCCTCTGTTCAACTTGGAAGTGCCCATTATCGAGAGCCCGACTGCACAGATGGGCTTTGGCACTGGCGCACTGATGGTCTGCAGCTACGGAGACATGGCAGATGTGATGGCCTTCCGTGACTTTGCTCTGAGACCGATAGCTGCCATAGCCCCTGATGGTACAATGACACAGGCGGCCGGGAAGTATGCAGGGCTGAAGGTGGAAGAGGCCAAGAAGAGGGTCATCGAAGACCTCAGAAAGAAGGGCATACTTCTCAGACAAGAACAGACAACCCAGAGAGTGCCACTCTGTTGGCGCAGCAAGACCCCCATAGAGTTCATTGCGATGGACGAGTACTATGTGAAGCAGACCGAATTCGTCAACCCCCTGATGGAGATTGCGAAGACCACGAGGTTCTTCCCTGAGTTCCACAGGCAGATCCTGATTGACTGGATAAACAGGGTCACCGTGGACTGGCCGGTCAGCCGCAGGCGGTTCTACGGCACGGAGATCCCACTGTGGTATTGCAAGTCATGCGGGAAAGCGGTTGTCCCAGATAACGGGGAGGGACTGAGGTACTATCGGCCCTGGAATGAGGACCCGCCATTTGACTCGTGCCCACATTGTGGTGCAAGAGAGGGGTTCAGAGGAGAAGAACGGACCTTCGACACATGGATGGACTCCTCAATCAGCGGTCTGCAGATCATAGGCTACAAGCGGGATGCGCAGCTCTTCAAGAAGGCATTCGGCAATGTGATGCGTCCTCAGGGGAAGGAGATAGTGCGGACATGGCTATACTACTCACTTCTGAGGACGTACCAGCTCCTTGGATTGCCAGCATTCAAAGAGGTCTGGATCTCAGGACATGTGGTAGATGACAAGGGAGAGAAGATGAGCAAGTCACGTGGCAACTCTCCAGACCCCAATCCCATCATCGCCAAGTATGGTGCAGATGCCCTGAGGCTGTTTGGTGTGCTCGAAGCAGGACTCGGAAGTGATGTGCGCTTCTCTGAAGAGCGGCTCTCTGGAGTGGCGAAGTTCATAACGAAACTGTGGAACATCGCCCGTTTCATCTCGATGTTTCCGATGCCGGAGAAACCACCCATGAAGGAACTGACTCAAGCAGACCGTTGGCTTCTTGCAGAGACAAACAAGCTGGTAGAGACCATAGTTCCAGAGTGCGAGCAGCTGGACTTTCACAAGCCTGCAATCGAACTTCGCGGCTTCACATGGAATCTCTTTGCGGACCATGTCCTCGAGATGTTCAAGGGCAGATGTTTCAACGCGGAGGGGCAGTTCACCGAGTCTCAGCAGAAGTCGGGTTGGTATTCGCTTCACGAGACCCTCAAGACCTTGCTCAGGGCTCTAGCCCCCATCATACCCTTCGTGACTGACAAGATATACAGAGAGCTATACAACCCCAGAGGAGTACACAGAGAGCCGTATCCGAAGCCAGTCAAGTCATGGAAGTCGCCTCTCGTTGAACAGACGGGTCTGCTGTTGCAGACAAACGCAGGCTTCTGGAGATACAAGAGGGAGAACAACATGTCGCTCAGGAAGCCGCTTCCTGAGGCCTTTGTGTCAGAGAAGCTTCGACCGTGGGAGATGGACCTGAAGGCCATGCATGGTATCGGCAGACTTCACTTTGGGACTCCGGAAGACCCCGCTTTCGTCAGAGTTGAGTTGCCCGAGAGTGCCGACGCGATCTACATCAGGCCCCCTAGCGAATGAGAGCTCACACGGGACGGCACTGAAGCACCGAAGGTGGCAAGAGTGCACTACCGGACCTTCACAAAGTTCTCATGAACGACCTGACACTTCATGCTGTTGGAAACCAGACAATACTTCCCTGCCAGCTCCAACGCGCGTTCAGCCTTCGAGACCAGCTCCTCACTACTGACCTCAACAGTGCTTCGTAGGACAATCCTCGTGAACTCAAAGCCCTTCTCCAATTTCTGAAGAGTCCCCACGCCCTCGCATCTGAAGGCCAGGAACTCAAGCCGACTCTTCTTGGAAAAGGCCACGAAAGTGGTCATCATGCATGCTGCAGCCGATGCCACGAAAAGGTCCTCGGGTGAGTGAATACCCGGAACACCCCCTTCAAACTCAGGAGGCGTTGCCACCTGCAACCGTGGCTTGCCTTCTAAGAGCAGCTCTCCGACGCGGTCATGCGTCCAGTCCACACGGACCTCATACTTGTGAGTCTCGACGCTCATTGGAAACACACCACACCTTAGCTGTATGCGTGAGTCATATCAGTTTCGAGTGCTAGGAAACAACTATCTCATGAGTGTGCTCAACTGTGCCTTTGAGACTGTTGCCGACAAAGCAGTACTTGCCACCCAGCTCAAGCGCGCGTTCAATCTTCGGACGAAGCTCTTCGGACTCGATGACCACCCTTACGTTCAGAAACACCTTGGTTATCTCATAGCTCCTGTCAACTCTCTCAAGATGACCACGTCCCACCACTTCTAGGGACTTGACTTCGATGTGCATCTTCTCGATGAAGGCCAGGAATGAGTTCATGAAGCATGTGGCGACTGCTGCAACAAGCAGGTCTTCAGGTGTGTGATATCTGGTTGCACCCGTCTGAATCTGACCGCCCGTTCTGATTGCGGGCATGCCGGCTGCAGTGACCTCGCCGAACTTCTCTTCAGTCCATCTCACATGTTGTTCGAATACTCTTGGTTCTTCACTCATATGTTCACGCTCCTAGTCTTGACTCTTCAACAGGCAGGCTTTATGGCTCGAATCACCAAGAAGAAGGGGATTCGCCGCTCTCTCTCGAAGAAGTCATCATCACTCGGAGGGAGGGGCTCCTCGACGGCGTCAATGAGGAGTCCTGCTTTTCTCACTGAGGAGATGTAGGTCGACAGTGTTCGATGATAGAATGTTATCGGTACAGGAAAGTCCCTTCCGTCCCTCGTCTTCCATACCCTCTTGTATTCGGTCTCGCTGAAGTAGTTGTCCATGACGAACCAGAGGCCCCGCCTGCGTCCACTATTCGGACTCTTCTCGCCCATCTCCCAGTGGCCCGGGCCATAGACATCAAATGCCGGATGTACAACAGAGAAGACCAAGACTCCGCCGGGCCTCAGGACCCTGTTGAATTCGAGAAGAGCAGCATCTATGCAAGGCACATTGAGCAGGACGAGGTTACAGAGCACAGCATCGAAGGTGCCATTCGGGAGCTGTCTCATGTGGCAGATGTCCCCCTGAATGAAGGCGATGTTCAGCCCCTCTCTCGTCGCCAAGTCACTGCTCTCTCTGACAAGACGGGAGGAGATGTCGACTCCAGTCACGAGCGCACCAATCCGTGCATAGTGCCTCGACAGGTACCCTTCACCACACCCCGCATCAAGCAATGTCTTGCCCTTGATGTCTCCGAGGAGTCGCTCCACACACGGGTTGAGTATAGCCCTGTGATGCGGCGTGCCACGCTGGTCAATCAGGGAGGCATATGCCTCAGCGTTGTCGTCCCATTCGTGGGCACGCTCGTCGTTCAAGTCAGCTCACCCTGCTCATCTACTAGATCCTGTCCCAGACGGCTCGGACCTTCTTGCTCGTAGCATCTATGACCGGCCTCATGGCCTCTGCAGTAGCCAGACCGGTCTCGACTGCGGTCTTCATGATTGATGTGTGCGCAACGAAGACCCTGTTGTTCTCCTCATATACCACAAACGAACAGGGAAACAGTGTGCCCACGTCCTTCGACACATCAAGAGCCATCTTTGCAAGCTGGGGCGCACACGCCAGCACCATCGTGTATCGTGGGTAGTTCGTCACTCCAAGCCGCTCTCTGAATATCTGGTCTAGGTTCTTGGTTGCCAGAAGGCCAAAGCCCTCATCGGTACAGGCCGTCTCCACCCTCTTCACTGCCTCGTCAAAGGACACCCGTAACTCCTTTCGTAGTACATCGACCATACTCCAGTTTGCGACCTCCAGACTAATATGCTTAACGATGGTGAAAAGTGGTGGTGGACCGGGCGCGATTTGAACGCGCGACCTTCTGAACTCTCGATTCGCTGGGCATTCCAGCCGAGTTGCGAATCAGACGATCTACCGGTCTAATCTACCGGCCCTGTGTATTGACAGAAGAGGTTCGTGAGTTCTTAAAACCTTGTCTGCTCAGATCTCGATCCCAAACGCATCCGAGAGGCGTTCGACCTTCACGAACTCGTCGAGGAAGCTCCTACCCTTTTCGGTGAGAGCATACAGTCTTGACTCGTCTGATTCCCGGACCTCGACTATGAGTTCCTTCTGAAGTAGCTCCTCCAGGTACTGTGTCAGGCGGTCGTGAGAGAGGTTCGCGCCGTAGAGGATCTTGGTCGGACCAGCACCATCATCGCCCGTCGCCTGTATGGCGCGCATCATGTCCACCATGATGCGAATCTTCGAGCGATACGGCTTCTTCGACCTCATCCTTGCCTGCCTGCCTTGACTACCATCGCCAGCAGCAGAACCAACCCAAGGAACTGAAACACCTGTCCAGCCAAGTATCCGACCACCTCGTTCTGTGCGAGCACCGGAAGGAGATGGCTGAGGAGGATGCAGGTGAAGCCAGACAAGACGTATAGAGCGTAGCTGCTTCTCACAGACACATAGTTGTGAGCCGCCTGCAGGACCACGACTATCAGGACCAGGGTTGCTATGATGTCCAGCCTGGGTTCCACCAGTGCGGGTATCGCAAGCATGGTGACAACGGTAACGGGAGTGTCTTGATGTCGCAGTGTTGGGCGAGTGGACACCAAGAAGAGTACATAGGCCATAATCCTCATGACACCATAGCCGGTTATGAGCAGACGAGCCAGATTCTCGCCGCCACCCGAGGCCATGAGCACGAAGACATAGACGGTGCCCGCGACCCGACCGAACATTGCAACTGCCAAGACTAGGAAACCTGTGGACAAGTCAGACAGTCGCTTCTGTCCGGTCAGTCTGTAGGCTTCAGTGGCATTGTGACATATCAACAGTGAGATGGCACCTGTCATAGACTCGAGGAGCAAGTCCAGTCTAATCAGCGAAATCAATTGGTCCTGCATTAATTGACGCCAGTCCTAGACTTGATTGCTGGGGTATTATTGTCAATGGACGATTCATACTGTCTTTTGACTTATGCTATGACATACTCACGACACAGTGACTGCACCGAGTCTGGAGGCCTCTACCATGGATGAATCGTCTATGACCATCGTTCATTCGGGCTTTATACCTGCACGACATGATAGAGACATGCCTGAAGCGATACGCGCTGGGACAGCACCGTCACCGAGTCCCCAGGCACTGACTCGAAGATGGAAGAGACCGACGGACTGCATGCGGCCAAGAGGTCCAACCTTGGTCGCGACGAATGGCGGGGCTAACCCGCCCTTCCATCACCTGAGGGACTGAGCCGTGTCTCAATCCCAAAAAGATGCATAAGTAGAGTGGGTCTAGCACTCTCCCGGGTTGAGAAGTCATGAGTCCAAGATGTTCTCAGTGTGGCAGACCAATACCTCCACAACTGGCCATCAGACTGAAGGAGGCCTTCGATGCCAGTCCACTGCTCTGCAGACAATGTATAATCGACAACGCGCGGAGGGGAAAGATGCCGAAGCTGGTCTGTGCAAGCTGTGGAAAGCAGATCGAACCGGGAATAGTCCGGAGGATACTTGTCGCCCGAGCACTTGGCAGGAGAGTGCCTCATCTGTGCAGAGACTGTTTCCTGAGGAGGCGGAGAGAGCCGTCACTCCCTGAACGGCGCCTTCACACGGGCCCTACCGACACAGTGAGGGACTCAGTACCAGCAGACACGATGACGGGCTCAGTTCCAGCAGACACAGTTCAAGAGTGGGACTGTGTCAAGTGCGGAGCATCGCTGGAACCTGAAGAGGTCGACATGATAAAGTCGGGAAAGACCATCAAGTGCGAGTACTGTGGCAGCGCTCTGACTCGCGAGCTGTTCAGGTGAGAGGACACGGGAGGGCGAGAGCACTCCCGGCGAGTTCTACTCGGTCTGCAACCGCGACTCGATCTTGGCCATACGGTCCTTGAGGTCGTGGTTCTCCTTCTCGAGTTCCTCCACGCTCTTTCGTACCGAGTCTATCAATCGGTCCTCTTTATGCTTGCTGAGCTCTCTGACTGCTTCCCTGGCCAAGCGAACAACAGTGGACTCCACCGCGCTCTCAGCCAGTCTGAGCAGTTCCGGTATCAGCGTGGCGTCACCATAGGTCTTGGCAGCCTGTATTGCAGCGAGCTGGACGCGGTATGACCGGTCATTCAACAGTCGCACAAGCTCATCCTTGACCTCTGGATGCTCCTTCTTGTACCTCTTTCCCAGCTTTGCAAGCCCCACTGGCACGGCACGTCGCAGATAGTCGTCATTGCCCACCTTGACGAACCGGGTGAGGACTTCGATTGCCTCCATCTTCTCGGTGGCGACAAGCCCTTCGAGATACCCCTGTCGGAGAATGTTGTGCCATGTGTCTGGTGCCTTCTTCAGTCCGTCAGTGAGAGTCTTGAGGGCCTCTTCATGCTGCGTCTTGCCGATGGATGCAGCTGCGGCTGCTGCCACAAAGTAGCTGTCAGGGTCCTTGAGCAGCCTCTTCAGAGCACCCAGCGCCTTGTCACTCTTGTAGAACTGCCCCAGTGCCCTCGCCACTGCCGTGCGCGCCTTGCTGCTCTTCAGCTCCGTACCAGTGAGGAGCTGGTCGAGCGCTGACTCAGTCTTCAGTGAGCCGAGCACCCTGGCCACCTCGGCCTGAACGCCCCAGAACTTGTCCTCTCTGAGCGCCTTTCCCAGAGCCTCAAGGCCCTTCGGAGTCACCTTCTTGCCAAGCGCCTGGGCTGCCTTTATTCTCTGTACCACATTGGCCCCATGGAGCAGTTGCTCAATCCACATGGGCTCAGGCTTCTCAATGTCCGCATCCATGAGGACGGCATAGTCCGGGTCAACGACAATCTGCTTGGGTCGTTCCTTGACAGGATAGTAGAAGCTGTGTACTCGTTCGGTCACACTCATCGAATACCTTGTGCGTGTCCCGTCCGGACTGACGAAGTCCACGGCCAGCGGGAACCTGAACACCGCAGGGGTCATCCCATCATCGCTCTTCTGCGTCTGCTCAATCTTCACGAGGGCCTGACAGGCCTTCTCATCGTATGAGCACTTGATCTTGCACTCGGGGTAGCCAGCCTTGTAGAGCCACTGTTCAAAGAACCAGCCATAGTCCTCACCGGTCATCTCCGTGACGAGTCGCTCAAGGTCGTGGGTGTAGACAGACTTGTGAGCAAAGCGGGTCATCCACTCACCGAGTATCCTCCACCACGTCTCCTCACCGACAAGATGCTTGAGCATATAGTATCTCCATGCCGCCCCGGGGTAGAGGTGTCGGTCGAACACATCGCCCCCACGTTCCCACTCGTTGCAGACAATCGGGCGACGATAGCTGTTCTTGTCCTCGTCAAAGTACGAGTTCTGCTTGCCAAACTGATCGTAGAGGTACTCGTCATCACCCATCTGATGACGTCGCCACTCGTTCTGCATCTGTGTCCCCCACCCCTCATTGAGCCACCCATGACTCCATGTGCGACATGTGACAAGGTCGCCACCCCACATGTGAGCAAGCTCGTGGGCCACCAGTGGTTCGGACTCAAAGTCCTGATGGGTCTTCTCATCATGCAGTGTAGCGTCAGTCTGCGTTGTCGCACTGGTGTTCTCCATCCCGCCAATCGTGAAGTTGGCAGCCGTCGCCTGCGCATACTTCACCCATGGATACTTGACCCCGAGTCGGGACTCAAAGAACCGGATCATCTCAGGAGTCCTGCCAAAGGACCTGTAGACGGTGTCACGGTCCCACTTCTTGTGCGCATAGTATGTCACTTCCAGACCGTCGAGGTCCTCACGGTACTCGACGTACTCTGAGACCGCCACCGTGATCAGATAGGCGGGAATGGGCAGCTCCTGCACCCAGTGGAAGGTCTCGGTGCCATCGTCATTCTTCTTTCGCTCCACCAGCCTGCCATTGCTGACCGCGAAGTATCCGGCAGGCACTGTGACCATCGCCTCAAAGGGAAACTTGTGACTTGGGTTGTCGTACACGGGGATGACATAGCGGCAGTAGTCATCCTGCATCTGCGTCCACGCACTGACCTCCACGTCGGGAAACTCGGGACACGGCCTGGTAAAGCAGAGACCGCCCCGCGGATGGTCTATGGTGTAGACAAATGTGATCTCCTCACTCTGACCCTTCGCAAGAGGACTGTTCAGACGCACCGACATCAGCTGCTCCTCGGGCCGCATCTCCCAGTCAAGAGCCTCCCCACGAGAGTCCTGTACACCAATGACCTGTAACTCCACTGCATGGAGCACCACCGTCGACAGCTCCGGCACAATGGGATGCACTCTCAGCCGCGACACCGCATCCACCCGCTCGTTCT
The DNA here is from genome assembly GCA_013388835.1 of Candidatus Thorarchaeota archaeon. Lineage (NCBI taxonomy): Archaea > Promethearchaeati > Candidatus Thorarchaeota > Candidatus Thorarchaeota archaeon. The sequence continues at coordinate 86,915 of JACAEL010000012.1, forward strand.
CAAGGTCCATCCTCCAGTCGATGGTCAGCCGCTCTATCTCATAGTGCCTCGGGGGCGCCCACTGCGGTCGCGCCGTGGGAAACGTGAACAGGTCTCGCTCTGCACCAGATGTCTTCTCCGCCTCGTGGTACTGCCCACGAACCAGCATCTCAAGGTAGTCATGGAAGTCTGTCAAGTCACTCACTCCAAACTGATAACGGACCAACAATGCCACACGTCTGCGGTCACTCCCACCTGACAATCCCTGCGTTATGAACATTCCCAGTCACAGGACGCTGTACATGGGTGGTCGCCCTGTCAGTCCAGGACCGAGACCGGCAAATGGGGTGGCTTTGCGTGCCATGCTCGTACTAATCGGGCAGCACGATGAACCTTCCGAACAGCACCGCTCCAATGCCACTCTTCAAGGCCGTTCTCCAAGACCGCGCTTCAGAACCTCCCGAACCCCTTCCCTTTCCGAGAGGCGGTCAGAAGAAGTAGAACTCAATTCAAAGCCGCATACCAAAGGGCGCTCTTCAAAGCCGCTTCTCAGAGGCTGCTCTCCACTCGTCACCACTCCGCTCGCTCCCAGTCGCTTCGGCCCCTTGCATGCCTGGTCCCAGCCTGACGTCTCAGGACGGAAATCAAAATGTGCGAAGACCTCGTGGGCCACGCTCGTACGAGTCAGCCAGTCGAAGGGCGCGTCTGCAGACCTCCACTACCCCAGACCCCCTGAAGGAGCATCCATGCGGACGAACCAGGTTCATGCCCAGACACGCCTCTGCGGACATCAGACCTTGCCCCCATAACAGACTCGGTCGCTTTGGAAAGCTTTTTATTGACTACGCGGAAGAGTATCTATGTTTCGTGTCTTATGGCGTCAGGCCTGATGCTCGTGGCTGTAGCCTAGCGATGAGGGCCCGTTCTTTCGGGACACGAATACATCATGCGGACTCGAGATAGACTGACTCCCCTGAGTCGGAATCACCTCAAGTCTAAGATATGCTCAACAGTACCAGGTGTAACGGGACAACTGAACCAACAGACCCGCCACTCCTGTACTTCTATCAAGCAAGTCGCTTAGTGTGCTGACTGTGTGTGTCCACTCTTCCTTGCCGGAACACAGACAGTCGTCAATTGGACAACTCCTGTCTAACCAACTCTAGTTGATCCTGCTAGAGGACACTGCTATCGGCTTGGGGTTAAGACATGCAAGTGGTACGGACCAGCATCCTGGCCCGTCGCGTACGGCTCAGTAGTGTCGCTAACCTACCCTGTGGAGGCAGACAACGCCGGGAAACTGGCGCTAATCTGCCGTAGGAGCTTCGTTCTGGAAATGATGTAGCTCTCAGATGGATGACCCAGGCATGCGGGCCTCTCCGCCACAGGACGGGGCGCCACCGGATCATACTTGTAAGTGGGGTAACGGCCCACTTAGGTTGTGACCCGATCGGGCGATGTAAGTCGTGGCCCGGAGAAGGGAACTGAGACAAGGTCCCTAGCCCCACGGGGTGCAGCAGTTACGAAACCTCACCAATGCGCGAAAGCGTGAGTGGGCCAAGCCGAGTGATGGGGGATAACTCCATCTGTGATGGCTTTCCAAGGAGAACCATCAGAAAGGAGAGGGCAAGGCTGGTGCCAGCCGCCGCGGTAAAACCAGCTCTTCGAGTGGTGTCCACAATTATTGAGCTTAAAGCGTCCGTAGCCTGTTCGGTAGGTCCCTGCTTAAATCCGCTCGCCCAACGAACGGAACCGTAGGGATACCACCTTACTTGGGGACGGGAGACGACGACGGTATTTTACAAGTAGGGGTGAAATCCTGTGATTTGTAAAAGACCACCAGTGGCGAAGGCGGTCGTCGAGAACGTGCCCGACGGTGAGGGACGAAACCCAGGGGAGCGAATCGGATTAGATACCCGAGTAGTCCTGGGTGTAAACAATGCCCGTTAAGTGTTGCATTGGCCACGAGCCACTGCAGTGCTGAAGCGAAAGCGATAAACGGGCCGCTTGGGAAGTACGGCCGCAAGGCTGAAACTTAAAGGAATTGGCGGGGGCTTACCACAAGGCGTGAAGCTTGCGGTTCAATCAGACTCAACGCTCAAAAACTTACCCGGACTGGCTTTAGGATGAGAGCCAGGTTGACGACCTTGCTCGACAGGAAGCCCTCTGGTGCATGGCCATCGCAAATTCGTGCCGTGAGGTATCAGCTTAAGTGCTGCAACGAATGAGACCCTGTCTGCTAGTTGCCAGCCAGAGACGCAAGTCTTGTTGGGGCACACTGGCGGGACCGGTGCCGAAAAGGCACAGGAAGGTAGGGCCACGGTAGGTCCGTATGCCGACATGTGTCCGGGGCCACACGCGAGCTGCAATGGGTGCGACAATGCGTCACGACACCGAGAGGTGAAGTCAATCGCGAAACGCACTCGTAGTTGGGATCGTGGGTTGGAACTCACCCACTTGAACCTGGAATGCCTAGTATCCGCGTGTCACTAGCGCGCGGAGAATACGTCCCTGAGTCTTGCACACACCGCCCGTCGCTCCATGCGAGCGGCATTGGGGTGAGGCGGCGCCCACCGGGCGTCTACGAATCTTGATGCCGCAAGTAGGGAGAAGTCGTAACAAGGTATCCGTAGCGGAAGCTGCGGATGGATCACCTCCTTTCTAGGGAGTTCTCTCCCACCTTTTCCCGCGTGGCTCAACTGCCTGCCGTATTCTGGTTGTGGTCGGTGCGCGTGCCGTACCTTACCAACTGACGCGCGTGAAATGTAGGAATGACAGGGTCTCCTTGCCCCCGGGCAGCTGGTGTCCCGCCGCTGCCGGCGGGGGAGGGAAGACAGAATGAGCACACGATGGATGCCCTGGCGCTGCGTGCCGATGAAGGACGGGGCACCGCTCCGATAAGCCGCGGGGAGTCGCTGGCAGGCTGTGATCCGCGGGTCTCCGAA